>JAIPDU010000023.1 GCA_021737525.1 Desulfohalobiaceae bacterium
CGGCTCCGAAAAAGGGGTTGACTCGGAATAGGGGAGGCCCTGGCAGGTTCCCGTCCGGGAAGTCTTCTTTCCCGGAGGGAAACCTGCTAGTGAAAGAAGGAACAAGCAAGGCCGACCACTGTGTCCGCTCCAGGCGCTCCGCTGTTTTGCGGCTAGTGGCGGCGGGTTCATCCCCGGAACCCATAACCCCGCCGGAATAGCGCCGGTTGTCCCGCGGCGGGCTTGCGGAAGCGTCCATGTACGGGGCCGTGAAAGCGACAAAATAGGATCTGCTCCATTTGAGCCTGTTCCCGATTTGAGAAAAAGGTTTTGACAGGTTCCGGGAAATGCGTTAGGGAGTTAATCGATTTGCAATACATTTCACAAGGTCCAGAAAGCAGAGCGCAGTAAAAAGGGGGCGGAAATGATCGAGTTGAACCCGACCATGTTGGTCCAGTTGGTAAATTTCCTTATACTGCTCGCGGTGCTCAATCTGATCCTCTATCGTCCGATTCGCGGGGTCATCAAGAGGCGTTCGGAAAAGCTTGCTGCGGATATGAACGAGGTGGAGAAGTTCAACGAGCAGGCGGGAAAAAAGCTGGAGAACTACGAGCAGTCCCTGCAGGAGGCCAGAAAGGAGGCCGGTGAGGTCCGGGGCCAATACCGCAGCGAAGGGTCGGAGCAGGAAAAAGAGATCGTGGACCAAGCCAAGCGCGAGGCCACGGAGGAGCTGGAAGAGGCGAGGAAGCAGCTCCGGGAGCAGCGTGATTCCGCTCAGCAGAAGCTCCTCCGGGAAGTGGATCAATATGCGGAGAACGTCGCGCAGAAGGTGATGAGCTAGCGGGGTGACTTCCCCATACGGGAGGTTGCCCCGTTTTTTTTATAGCGGCCGCTGCCCGCTGCGGGGAAGGCATCCTACGCCTCTGGCCAGCGAGCAGGTTGAGGCCGCTGGGATGCGGTGTTCGGAGAACGGGCGCCGCGACAAAGGTCGACAACGTCAACACGAAGGAGGGCTGCCTTGAAAAAATGGAGGCATGGAGCGATTGGAGCCATCATCGTGGGCTTGCTCGCCGCGGGGAGCGTTTACGCCGCCTCCGGGGGCGGGGAGTCCTCCTCGAGCGCGGAATGGTGGGACTTTTTCTGGCGCTGTCTGAATCTGGTCATTTTCCTGGGCCTTATCTGGTACTTCGCCGGCGGCAAGATCCGGGATTTTTTCGCCAGCCGCAAGCAGCAGATCAGCCAGGAAATCGAGAACATGGAGAACCGTAAGGCCGAGGCGGAAAAAGAGCTCAAGGATGTGGAGCAGCGCATCGCCAATCTGGAGAGCGAGCGGCAGGAGATCCTGGAGCAGGCCAAGCAGCAGGGCGAGTCAATCAAGCAGTCGATCATCGAGAAGGCCCACTCTGACGCGGAACGAATCCGCGAGCAGGCCCAGCAGAGGGCGTCCCAGGAGCTGGAGCAGGAGGTGAGCAGGCTCCGGGCGGAAATGGCCGAGCGCATCGTGGATTCCGCGGAGAAAATCATTTCCGAGCGTCTTGGGGCCAAGGAGCAGGAAGAGCTGATCGATAAATATCTAACAAAGGTGGTGCTGAATTGAAGGAACAGGTCATTGCCAAACGCTACGCACGTGCTTTGTTCGCCCTGGGCCAGGATCAGGGGGCTGGCGCGCAGAAGCAGTATGGCGAGGAGCTGGCCCGGTTCGCCGAGGCCCTGGAGGCAGCACCCTTGTTAGACCGGACCTTCCGCAATCCGGTGATCAAGATCGAGGACAAGAAAAGCGTGATCAGCAAGGTGGCCGAGCGTCTCGGGCTGAGCCGGATGGTCATCAATTTCTGCCTCTTCCTGGCCGACAAGGGGCGTCTGGAGCATTTCCTCTCCATTCAGGCCTATTACAATAAGCTTATGGACGAGCAGGAAGGTATCCTGCGGGGCAGCCTGATCACGGCGATCGAGCTGAGCTCCGAAAAGCAGGACAATGTCCGCAGCGGTCTGGAGAAACAGCTGAACAGGAACCTGGTCCTGGATTTCGAAACGGATCAGGACATCCTGGGTGGACTTCTTCTCCGGATCGGGGATAGGCTTTACGATGCCAGTATCAAGGCCCAGCTGGAGCAGGTGAAGGAAAAAATAAAAAGGGGTGAGTAGGGGTTATGCAAATAAAAGCCGAAGAAATAAGCCAGATTATCCAGGACCAGATCGCCAACTATGAACAAAAGATGGAGATGACCGAAACCGGTACGGTCCTCTCCGTGGGCGACGGGATCGCGCGCGTCTACGGTGTGGAGAACTGCCAGGCCATGGAGCTTCTGGAGTTTCCCGGACAGATCTACGGACTGGCCCTGAACCTGGAGGAGGACAGTGTCGGTTGCGCCCTGCTCGGAGAAGACACCCACATCAACGAGGGGGACACGGTCAAGCGCACCGGCAGGGTGTTCTCCGTGCCCGTGGGGGAAGCGGTTACCGGTCGTGTCATCGATCCCGTGGGCAACCCCCTGGACGGACAGGGCCCGGTGACACTGGAGGAGAGCCGCCTGGTGGACATCAAGGCCCCGGGCATTGTTGAGCGGCAGCCAGTGGATGAGCCCATGTATACCGGCCTCAAGTCCATCGACTCCATGACCCCCATCGGTCGCGGACAGCGCGAGCTGATCATCGGCGACCGCCAGGTGGGCAAGACCGCTATCGGCCTGGACGCCATTCTGGCTCAAAAGGACTCCGACGTGCACTGCTTCTATGTTGCGGTGGGGCAGAAGAAGTCCACGGTCGCCGGTGTCGCGGATACGTTGCGCAAACACGGAGCCATGGAGCATACCACGATCATCTCCGCAACCGCTTCCGAGCCGGCCGCCCTGCAATACATCGCACCTTTCGCCGGCTGCGCCATGGCGGAGCATCTGCGGGACAACGGCAAGCCCGCCCTGGTCATCTACGACGACCTCTCCAAGCAGGCCGTGGCCTATCGTCAGATGTCCCTGTTGCTCAGGCGTCCCCCCGGCCGCGAGGCCTATCCCGGAGACATCTTCTATCTGCACTCCCGCCTGCTGGAGCGCGCGGCGAAGTTCAGCGACGAGCACGGCGGCGGCTCCCTGACCGCCCTGCCCATCATCGAGACACAGGCCGGGGACATTTCGGCCTATATTCCCACGAACGTGATTTCCATTACCGACGGCCAGGTCTACTTGGAGCCGGACCTGTTCAACGCCGGTTTTCGTCCCGCGGTCAACGTGGGGCTGTCCGTTTCCCGAGTTGGCGGCAGCGCTCAGACCAAGGCCATGAAGAAGGTCGCGGGAACCCTGCGTCTCGACTTGGCCCAGTACAGGGAGCTGGCCGCTTTCGCGCAGTTCGGCTCCGATCTGGACAAGTCCACCCAGGCCAAGCTGGAGCGGGGTAAGCGGATGATGGAGCTCTTGAAGCAGGATCAGTACGAGCCCATGCCGGTTCAGGACCAGGTCGCGGTGCTTTTTGCCGGATCCAGGGGCTACATGGACGATATCTCCGAGGATAGCGTCCGCAAGTTCGAGAAGGAATACCTGGATTTCATGAAGAACTCCAAGCCCGAGATTCTGGACGAGATCAACCAGAAGAAGGACATGGATCAGGAACTGGAGAGCAAGCTCGGCAGCGCTGTGGAAGAGTTCAAGAAGGGCTTCCAGGAATAAATGCCGAAAGGGGATAATCCATGGCTTCTCTGAAGGAAGTAAAGGACAAGATTGCGTCCGTACGCAAGACGAAGCAGATTACCAGGGCCATGAACATGGTCGCCTCGGCCAAGCTGCGCAAGGCGCAGGGCCGTATTGAGCGGTTCAGGCCCTATGCGGAAAAGTACTACGAAATCATGGGCGATCTCTCCCAGGGGGTGGACAGCAGCGCTCATCCGCTCCTGGAGCAGAGGGAGGAGATCAATAACATCGCCGTGGTCCTTGTGACCTCGGAGAGAGGGCTTTGCGGAGCCTTCAATTCCAATCTGGTTCAAACAGCCACCAACTTCGCCGCTAACAGGGTTGATTCCGGACAGAACGTGAAATTCTACTGTATGGGGAAGAAGGGAGCCAAGGACATCAAGAAGTCGCCCTACGAGCTGGTCAGCGATCACTCCGATGTCATGGAGAATTTTGATTTCACTCTGGCCAGTCAGATCGGGGCGGAGATCATCCACGCCTACACCCAGCAGGAAGTGGACGAGGTCCATTTGGTTTACGGCCGCTTCGTCAGCGTGATCAGGCAGGAGGCCACCCGGCTCCAGATCCTTCCCATGAGCCAGGAAGGCGGGGAAGAGCAATCCGGGGAGCAATCCGGAGAGCAGGCCGGGAGCAAGGCGGAATACACCTATGAGCCGTCAGTGGAAGGGATATTGGACGAGTTGCTGCCGCGTTTCATCAAGGTCCAGCTCTACCGCGGCCTGCTCGAGACGTCCGCGAGCGAGCATGCGGCACGCATGACCGCCATGGACAACGCGACAAGGAACTGCGACGACATGATATCCAACCTGACCTTGAGCTACAACAAGGCCAGGCAGGCTGCGATCACATCCGAACTTCTCGACATCGTCGGTGGTGCGGAAGCACTCAAAGGATAAAAAGGGGGCCGTAATGAGTGAAAACACAGTAGCGACTCAAAGCAAGGGCAAAATTGTACAGGTCATCGGCGCGATCGTTGATATAGAGTTCTCGGAACAGGAACTGCCCAGCATCATGAATGCCATCCGGATCAACGATCCCGATTACCCCGAGGAGAATCAACTCATAGTGGAAGTGGCCCAGCAGCTCGGCGACCGGGTGGTCCGCTGCGTGGCCATGGACAGCACGGACGGCCTGGTCCGGGGCATGGAGGCCATCGACACGGGCGATTCCATCCAGGTGCCGGTTGGACCGGCAGCCCTGGGGCGGATCCAGAACGTCGTGGGCCGCCCGGTGGACGAGCAGGGTCCCATCGGCTCGGAGAACATGCTCCCCATCCACAGGCCCGCGCCCTCCTTCACGGATCAGAGCACCTCCATCGAGCTGCTGGAAACCGGGGTCAAGGTCATCGACCTGATGATCCCCTTTCCCAAGGGCGGCAAAATGGGCCTCTTCGGCGGCGCAGGCGTGGGCAAGACCGTTATCCTCATGGAGATGATCAACAACATCGCCAAGCAGCACGGCGGCAAATCCGTTTTTGCCGGCGTGGGCGAGCGCACCCGCGAGGGGAACGACCTCTACCTGGAGATGAAGGAGGCCGGAGTGCTGCCCAACGCCGCACTGGTCTACGGCCAGATGAACGAGCCCCCCGGAGCCAGGGCCCGGGTCGCCCTGACCGCCTTGGCTGTTGCGGAATACTTCCGCGACGAGGGAGGCGAGGACGTGCTGCTCTTCATCGACAACATCTTCCGCTTCACCCAGGCCAACATGGAGGTCTCCGCTCTGCTCGGCCGCATGCCCTCCGCCGTGGGGTACCAGCCCACCCTGGGCACGGACCTGGGCGAGCTGGAGGAGCGCATTACCTCCACGAACAAGGGGTCCATTACCTCGGTCCAGGCCATCTACGTCCCCGCGGACGACCTGACCGACCCCGCGCCCGCGACCACGTTCTCCCACTTGGACGGGACACTCGTGCTCGCCAGGCAGATCGCGGAGCTGGGCATCTATCCCGCGGTGGACCCCCTGGATTCCACATCGCGGATCCTGGATCCCAATGTTCTCGGGGCGGAACACTATCGGACGGCGCGGGATGTTCAGATGATCCTGCAGCGCTACAAGGATCTGCAGGACATTATTGCCATTCTGGGCATGGAGGAGCTCTCCGACGAGGACAAGCTCACCGTGTCCAGGGCGCGCAAGATCCAGCGCTTCCTGTCCCAGCCCTTCTTCGTGGCGCAACAGTTCACCGGCATGGAGGGCAAGTACGTCAAGATCGACGAGACGATCAAGGGATTCAGGGAAATCATCGACGGCAAGCACGACGATCTGCCGGAGAACGCCTTCTACATGGTGGGTACTATCGAGGAGGCCAGGGAGAAGGCTCAGAATATGTAGTGCCTGACCGAAAACCGTGATTGGACGTAAACTTGTTCAGATACAAGGAGACGAAATTTTGAAACCGCAGTGTATATTAATACATAAGGATTTCAAAATCTTGCAGCGACGAAGTAGGTGGGTGAGTTTTCGTCCAAGCACTATGTAACCTCAGACCAACCGGGATAGCGACATGGCTGAAGAACAGCTTCATCTGGATATCGTCACACCGGACAGCACAGTCCTCAGCGAGGATGTGGAGTATGTCGGTGTGCCAGGCGCGGTAGGCCAGTTCGGGGTGATGAAGAATCACATCCCCTTCCTGTCCGCCCTGGCGATCGGTTCGTTATACTACAGAAAAGGCGGCTCCAATACCTATGTTTTCCTTTCCGGGGGCTTCGCCGAAGTGACCCCCGATTCCGTCTCCATTCTGGCGGAAAGTGCGGAGCGCGCCGAGGAAATCGATGTGCAGCGGGCCAAACAGGCCAAGGAAAGGGCCGAGGAAAGGCTGCGCCAGCAAAAGGAAGAAGTCGATCAGGCGAGAGCGGAGGCCGCCCTGAAAAGAGCGATACAGCGCATAAACCTGAAAGAACGACAATCGGGGTCCTCACACTAGAGGACTCGCCCAGGAATCGGAAAAAGCAGACCAGTCGGTCTGCTTTTTTTTTTCTCCTTGCCGCTGGCTCGTTTCCATCTTAAGAAGGGATTCGGAGGGATAAGTGTCGTGTCCGCCAAAAAGCATTAAAGTGATCGGATGAAAGCTCCTATGCAGGAATCCTGCGCGTAGGATTTTCTCATGCGTGTTTCGCGGACACGGCACTAGCGAGCTCGCGCCTTCGCCGCGCGGGCCTTGATTGACATGCAAAGGGGCAGGAACTAGCATGCCCGCTGGAATCGACGGTTCATGACACCTATGGAATGGGCCCTATATGACGAATGTTGAAATGGACCCCCCAGCAAGAACAGCCGGACTCGTGCTAGCCGGAGGCCAGGGAAAGCGGATGGGTTCAGCCGGCCCCAAAGTCCTGATGCGGCTTCTGGGCGAGCCCATGCTGTACTACATTTATCAAGCCCTGGCTTCCGTTATCCCCGAAGAGGCCATCTGGACAGTTGTCGGTCACAAACGGGAACATGTCGAGGAGGCGTTCCCGCAATACGCAGCCCGCTTTATCCATCAACAGAGCCAGTTGGGAACGGGACACGCCCTGTTGTGCGCCCATCCCCATCTCCAGGAGAGCGGGGTGACGCACTGCCTGGTGGTCAATGGGGACGTGCCGCTGCTTTCGAACCGCGCCCTTTTGGAGCTCAAGCGTCAGGGCCTGTCCCGGCAGGCGGACGTGGCCTTTCTTACCATGCGTCCGTCCGACCCCACGGGATACGGGAGGGTGCTCCGCGGTGAGCAAGGCTTTGTGGAGCGGATAGTGGAGGAGAAGGATCTTCATCCCTCCCAAGGGCATGTCGACGAGGTGAACGCAGGTATCTATTGGATCGATCTGCAGCGTACGGCGCCGTATCTGGAGCGGATGGACCAGGACAATGCGCAGGGCGAGTACTATCTCCCTCAACTCGTGGAATTGGTTGCCGCCGATGGCGGGCGAGCTGCCGCTGTATGCGACGAGGAGGGAGGTCGGGAATTGCTGGGAGTGAACCGGCCGCAGGAGCTTGTCCGCAATGAGGAGCAACTCAGGCGGCGCATCGTGGATTACTGGCTGGATCGGGACGTGATCCTTCGGAATCCGGATCAGGCGCGTATCGGTCCCCGGGCTCAATTGGAGCCCGGGTGCGAGCTCACCGGTCCCTTGGAGATCTATGGAGCGTCCCGGATCGAGGCGTGGGCCAGAGTCGATTCCCATGTCTTGATTGCCGATAGCGCCATCGGAGAGGAGGCCTGGATCAGGAATTTTTCTCATCTGGAGGGAGCCGAGGTGATGCGGAGCGCCCGGGTCGGCCCCTATGCCAGGTTGCGGCAGGCAGCGGTGCTGGAGCCGGAGAGCAGGGCGGGCAATTTTGTTGAGGTCAAAAAAGCTGTCCTGGGTCCGGGAAGCAAGGCCAACCATCTGGCCTACATCGGCGATGCCTCCGTGGGCAGCGGGGCCAATATCGGAGCGGGCTGCATAACCTGCAACTACGACGGGCGGGCCAAGCATCGGACCACGATCGGAGACGGGGCCTTTATCGGAAGCAATACGTCATTGGTGGCCCCGCTGGAGATCGGCGCACGGGCGGTCGTGGGTGCGGGCTCGACAATCTCCAAGAGTGTCCCCGAGGCCTTTCTTGCCGTGGCCCGGGCCAGGCAGAGGAATCTGGAGCGAAAAGTGTCCAAACGCGAGAAGGACGATGGAAATACTGGACAAACTGGAAGAAAGGATTCATAATCTTCTCCGAAGAGTTCAGTCCCTGGAGGAGGAAAATCGGGGATTGAAACGGGAGCTGGAGCAAGAGAGGGAAAACAAGGAGTATGTGACCCAGAAGCTTGACGATCTCTTGCAAAAAATCGACGAGGCAGATATAACGTAATGAATGCCTGAATATCATATAACCGTTTTGGGACAAGAGGTCTCATTCAGGACCAATGCCGGCGAATCCCGCGTCAGGGAGGCCGAGCTTCTGATACGGCGCACATTTAACAGGCTGAATACCTACGGTAACCGATTGAGCAATGAAAAGCTGCTCATACTGGTTGCCTTGAGCTTGGCTGATGATTATCTCCAAACAAGTCAGAAGCTGCGCGACTATCAAGACGAGCTGGCCAGGCTCGTCGAAACGATAGACAGCGGATGAAAAGAGCATAAAGGACCCTGGGAGTCTCGTGATTGCCGGAGGCTTTTTTGAGCCAACACTTAAAAAGCTAGGGAGCTGCTCTCGTAACCTGTTGTGCATGCCCGGCACGGACCGGGAAGCCTGATGGTTACCGGCGGCACCCACCTGGAAAGCCAGGTTCAAAATAGACCGCAACACGGACTTCCGGGGTGTTTTCTCCAAATCTTCCTTCATCCGCGCCAAAGATGCAGTAAGCCTGTAAATGCCATTGGCGCCCTTCCCGCTCGAGCATGCCCTGTAACCCAGCCGGCATGTTCCTGCCATGCATTCCCTGAGACCTCCTGCCCGAAACAAACCGCCACTGATATGTTACGGCCCTGACCGGCAGACCCATTTTCGGTCAAGCCCGCAAGGCCCGTGCTGAGAACGCAGCCGGTCTTTTCCGGCAACGGCAGGAGAGCAATACTGCGGTACGCACAGCTCGTCCGGTGTATTGCTTCGAGAAAAGCCTCCCTTTGCTGTCCCGCGGTCTGTCCTTGTTCCCGAACCCTGTTTTGTTGGGGAATAGGGACGGGCCGCCCCTGGGGACCTTCACGGGGGAAGCAAACAATCGTGCGGCGAGGTTGATCGAACCTCTTCGAGACAAGGAGAATGCCTATGCAGATGATAGCCATAGCCGCAGGCTTTTTGCTGTGCGGCATAGGAATCGGTTACGGGTTGTATTCCGCGTTCGCCAAAAGGAAGGCGCGGGACGCCACAGCCAGGGCGAACCAGATCCTGGAGGATGCGACCAAGGAGGCGGAAGCCAAGAAGAAGGAATACCTCCTGCAGGCCAGGGACGAGGTTTTCCAGCAGAAGAAGGAGATGGAGAGCGAGTTCAAGGAACAGGAGAACAAGCTCAAAAAGCAGGAGGACAAGCTCCAGAAGAAGGAAGAGCGTCTGGAGTCCAAGCAGGAGAAGATCACTCAGAAGGAGAGCGAGCTCGCGGATACGGAAAAGCGTCTAGGGAACAAGGAGAAGGAGCTGCAGAACCGGGAGCAGGAGCTGGAAGAGAAAAAGAGGGAACAGGAGCAGCGTCTGCAGGAGATATCCGGCTTGAGCCGCGAGGATGCCAAGGAGAAGCTCATGGCGGATGTCGAGAGCGAGGTCCGGCACGAGTCCGCCAAGCGGGTCCGGCAGATCGAGACCGAGGCCAAGGAGACCGCGGACAAGAAGGCCAAGGAGGTCCTGGCCAACGCCATCCAGCGCTATGCCGGGGACTATGTCTCGGAGCAGACAGTGGCCGCGGTGAATCTGCCCAGCGATGAGATGAAGGGACGGATCATCGGACGCGAGGGCCGGAATATCCGCTCCTTCGAGTCCGCAACCGGAGTGGATCTGATCATCGACGACACGCCGGAAACGGTGATTCTGTCCGCATACAGCCCTCTTAGACGGGCCAAGGCCAAACGGGTGCTGGAGCGGCTCATAACCGACGGCAGGATCCATCCCGCCCGCATCGAGGACATCACCCAGAAGGTGGAGAAGGAGATGGAGGTCAAGCTCAGGGAGATAGGCGAACAGGTCACCTTCGACGTGGGCGTGCACGGGATCCATAACGAGCTGATCCGTCTCCTGGGCCATCTCAATTTCCGCACCAGCTTTTCCCAGAACGTGCTGGACCACTCCATGGAAGTGGCCTTCCTTTGCGGGGTCATGGCCTCGGAGCTGGGCATGGACGTAAAAAAGGCCAAGCGGGCCGGACTGCTCCATGATATCGGCAAGGCGGTGGATCACGAGATGGAGGGGCCTCATGCGGTCATCGGATCCAATCTGGCCAAGAAGCACGACGAGTCCAAGGACATTGTCCATGCCATAGAGGCCCATCACGAGGATACGCAGGCCCAGTCCATCCTGGCCGTGCTGGTTCAGGCCGCGGACAGCCTTTCCGGAGCGCGCCCTGGGGCCCGCAAGGAGCTGTTGGAGAACTACGTCAAGCGCTTGGAGGAACTGGAGAACGTGGCCACCTCCTACGACGGCGTGACCAAGGCCTACGCCATTCAGGCGGGCCGCGAGCTCAGGGTCATGATCGACTGCGATCGGGTGAACGAGGATCAGACCTATATGCTCTGCCGGGATATCGCCCAGTCCGTGGAAGAGAAGCTGACCTACCCCGGCCAGATCAAGGTGACCTGCATCCGGGAGAAGCGCTCGGTGGAATACGCCAAATAGGGGATGGAGCGGAAAACGGATGCGCATACTCTTCCTGGGCGATATCGTGGGCCGGCCGGGCCGCAAGGCCGTATGCAACAGATTGCCCCAGCTGCGGCGCGAATACGAGCTGGATCTGGTTATGGCCAACGCGGAGAATGCCTCGGGCGGCCTGGGCCTGAACCAGAAAAATGCGAGACAGCTGCACAGGGCCGGTCTGGAGGTGCTGACCTCGGGGAATCATATCTGGCGTTACAAGGAGATCCTGCCCTTTCTGGAGGAGACGGATTGGCTGCTCCGTCCGGCGAATTATCCTCCGCGGGTGCCGGGCCGGGGATATACCGTCCTGGAGTCCGGCGAGACCCGGGTTGCGGTGCTCAATCTGCAAGGCAGGGTGTTCATGGAGCCCCTGGACTGCCCCTTCCGCGCGGCGGATACCGTCCTGCTGCAGATGCAGGAGCAAAACCCGGATGTGATCCTGGTCGACTTCCACGCGGAGGCCACCTCGGAAAAACAGGCCCTGAGGCATTATCTGGAGGGCAGGGTGACCGCTCTGCTGGGCACCCATACCCACGTGCAGACCGGGGATGCCTCGGTCGGAGACAAGGGCACCGCGTACGTCACGGATCTGGGCATGTGCGGGCCCAGGGACTCGGTCATCGGCATGGATCCCGATCCGGTTGTGCAGGGATTCAAGATGCAGACCCCGCAACGTTGGAGCGTGGCCGGGGGGAAGACCGTCCTCGACGGCGTTCTGCTGGATATCGACAGCCAAAGCGGCAGGTGCGAGGCGATTACTGCCTGGCGGGAAGAGCAGGAGGTATAATCCCTGAGTTCAGGGGGTTGGACATATTTTTTACAACCCTCATTTCCGGGCCGATCCGGGCACAACCAAGCAGGAAAATGTAGCGAGCCGAACCGGGGAGAGCGCTTCGCTGGGCTTCATATAGACCATGGCCTTGAAGTAATGTGCAGTAGGCTCAAGTAGCGTGCCCATTCGCTTCAGGGGTTGCCTTGGAGAAAAACCGCCTCTTTGTTCCCAGGTGGCCTGTGGGTGGGGCCGCTCAGTATTCACTCCCCCTGTCAGGTGATGTCTGGGATGAAGCCTGCGCTGCAGCGCTCTCCCCGGCACGGCTCGCTTAATATATTTCAATAATTCAGCATGTTATCCACATTTTTTTTACAAAAAGAGTGAACGAGACAGGACAGGGTTATGAGCAAGGACGTCCAGTACTGCAAGGAGCTCATTTGTCGAGGAGCCGAGGAGGTTATCGAGGAGCAGGAGCTGGAGGCCAAGCTGGGGCGGGACCGGCCGCTTCTGGTCAAGGCCGGGTTCGATCCCACAGCCCCGGATCTGCATCTGGGGCACATGGTCCTGATCCAGAAATTGAAGAATTTCCAGGATCTGGGGCATCGAATCCTTTTCCTCATCGGCGACTTTACCGGAATGATCGGTGATCCCAGCGGCAAGTCGGAGACGCGCAAGCACCTGACCAGGGAGGAGGTCCGGGAGAATGCCGAGACCTACAAGCGGCAGGTGTTCAAGGTGCTGGATCCGGACAAGACCGAGGTCCTGTTCAATTCCGCCTGGATGGACCAGTTCAGCGCGTACGATTTTCTGCGGCTGGCCTCGCGCTATACCGTTTCCCGCATGCTGGAACGGGACGACTTCCACAACCGCTTCCAGGACAATCGTCCCATCGCCATCCACGAGTTCATCTATCCCCTGATCCAGGGATACGACTCCATCGCCATGAACGCGGACGTGGAGATCGGCGGCACGGACCAGAAGTTCAATCTCCTCATGGGCCGGACCCTGCAGCGCCAGGAGGGATTAGAGCCGCAGGTCATCCTGACCATGCCCATTCTGGAGGGCCTGGACGGGGTACAGAAGATGAGCAAGTCCCTGGGCAACTATGTGGCTATCGAGGACACCCCGGAGGATGTCTACGGCAAGCTCATGTCCGTTTCGGACGATCTCATGTATCGCTATTTCCAGCTCCTGACGGACAGGGAC
>JAIPDU010000024.1 GCA_021737525.1 Desulfohalobiaceae bacterium
TGGCGCCCAGTGACCGGAGCTTGCGACAGAGCTGCTCCTGGGCTGAGCGCCTTGAGGGCTGCTCCAGAGGCTCCAGACGAACCCGGACCTGCTCCGAATCACTTCGAATCCAGCCCTGACAGTGGGCTATGGCATACAATAGATCCACATACTCGTCTTTGTTCTGATAGATGGAAAGGAGCCAATCCGCCATTTGCTTGCGGACATTCCAGACTGAAGCGGTGACGAAATCAAACAGGTTTTTGCTCTCGGTATCGATCTTCTTGATGCGCTCCAGACTCTCCTCCTCCGTAGAATCAAGTCGTTCGGGAAGCTCGCTCTTTTCCTGTTTGAGAGACTGAAGCTCAGCTTCTATCGTCTCTTTATCCTGTTGAAGTCGGGACCAGGCACTGTTTTTACGGGGAGTGCCGTTCTTGTTCAGGACTTGCTGGGTCCTCGCAAGCTTCCTGTAGATAGTGTTCAGCTTTTTCTTCACTCGGGCGATCTGCTTTTTCTTCTCCGCGAGTTCAGGATTGGCCACGTCCTGATGGTCACTGTCGTCCGTGATCAGACTTCCGGGCCGGTAATGCAGGGGATGCCTGCTCCCCAGGTGCTTGAAAGTGTTCTCCGAGGCCCCCCAGCGGGTCAGGATGGCCCGGGCGCACTCCTCAGTGCTCATTGTGTCTCGGGGGACATTGCTCAATCCGCAGGTCTTGCGATTGGAGGTAACGTTCCAGATATAGATCCGCCGCAGGCTCAGGTGATACCTGGTGCCGTCCTCTGCGGTCCAGCTCACGTTCTTGTCATCCTCGAAGACCCGATAGGTCTTTCTGCTCTGACAGAATTCAGTGGCAAAGCGCTCCTGGTCCAGGGCCTCCAGCTCCTGAGCCTTGGTGTTCTTTTCCCAGGTGACGAAGAGAATGCCCTGATGATCCATGCGGGAAAACTGTTCCGCTCCATAGGCCTCCCGGTCAAAGACCATGACCGGCCCGTAGGGGACTTCTTGTCCCCACTTGTTGGCAAGGTCGACAATCCGCTGTCGGATATCGCCTTTGCCCTCCTGGATTTCGAAGTCCACAATGCGACCTGTCTGGTCAGTGGTGACCATGTTGGTCTGCCCGGGCATCATCAGGCGGCGCTGCGTGCTGTATCCCTTATGGAGCCGCTCCCGGCCTGAATAGGCCAAGAGGTGATTGTCGGTGAACCAGAGCCAAAGCCCCACGAGACCAGCTCGAACCTGATAGAGGAACAAGGTGTTCAGTAAGTGTTTGGCCTGTTCCCAGGACAAGGCTTGAGAGAGCCAGCCCCGGACCCTTTTTCGAGAGGGTTTTTCGCCAAGACCCAGGATAGAGGCGATCTCGTCCAGGCGTTCGTTCTTGAGCTGCTCAATAGAGTGGATGTTGCGGACAGACATGAAGCAAAAGACCATAAAGAGCTTGGCAAGCGGCCCATACAGGGACTGCAGGAGCTTGAGCCAATCATACTGGGCAACAAGGGTGATGAGGTAGGAGAAGACCCCGGCATAACGGGTGAAAGTCCATTCCCGCTCCTGCTGATAGGGTTGCTCCTCGTCTTCCACATTGGGTTCATTCAGAGGGAGTTGCAACTGACTTGACGCGGCATCCTGCTTGGCCTTCCGTAATTGCTCTATCTCTCTGACTTTATTGCCTTTCTGTCTTTCTTGAGCGCTGTCTTGGCGATGTTTTTCTGTTGCTTTGCTTTTTTTAGGACTATAGCTATGGACAAGTCCTTCAATGCCATAACGCTTTTTGACATCAATGTAGTTATCAATGGATTGTCTACTGATGCCAAAAACTTTTGCTAGCTTTATTTTAGTAGCACCAAGCTCAACAGCTTCAGTGATAAGTATCTTTCTTTCGACTTTATCAGTATTATTAATAGTTTTTACTAATTCATCATTTTTATATAAAGCAGCTTTGAAAGAAGCTTTACCTATAAAAGCAACAGCTAAGAAGTTACCAATATCGAATTTTTGAGCTGTTTGCATAGTAGCCTCTGCAATAAGTAGTTTTTTGCAGAGTACTATATGAAGGAATATCGAGCAAGAGTAATTTTATGTTTGACATCTGCATAACCATTGAGTAATCTATAATGCTATCAACAATGGATTGAACGACAGCGAATGTCCAACTTTATAAATATATTCAATGATTTCATTGAATTATGTATCGACGCGGGTGCGCTTGGGCAGAGGTCTGTAATTGGGGTGTACACGAATAGAGAAAATGTATCACTCACAAAAAGTCGCGAAAAGAGTAACTATTCACCAACTCCCTGATCAGGATAAGCCTACCCGTGGTATTTTGAATCATTTTAGTGGAGACTCTGCCGGATTTTCTTCGCTCGCCACGTGGGGGAAACCCGACCGTGAACGAGCTTTAAGGTGCAAAAATGCGTTGCTGAGGAAATGGTGTCCAGTCCCGGAAAACAGCAACCAACGAGAGTCGGGTGGGGGCAGGGATGCCCCCACGTGGCGAGCGTTAGAAAATCCAGAGTCGAAGCTGCATGATGCAAAATACCACGGGTAGGCTCACGGTTCCGCAAGATGGTGAACAGTTACCGAAAAGATAGGAAATCTTCCTGACAGGGCTGTACCAGACACGATTGTTTCACTCTATTTCCCTTCATTGCGTGGATTGAAGTCCATCTAACAGTGTATTCCTGAGACTCTAATCCACGTTGTAAAGAAAGCATCTCGATTTCCCACATAAAAAGCTGCTGTTCCAGAAAAGCAGGTTGAGACCGCGATGATTCCTGGAAAAAAATTCCGCTTGAACAAGAAGCTCGTTGCTTTTCTGTCTATCCTCCTTCTTGGTATCCTTTCCCTCCTCTGTTTCGGCGCGTACAAGATATACAGCACCTTGGACCGGGTCATCTACCACACCTCGCGCGGGGATATCCCCTCCACAACCCCGGGGCGGTATGATCTCCAATACAGGGACATCGAATTCGAATCGTCCGGGGGCCTCCTGCTCAAGGGCTGGTATATTCCGGGCGGGACAGATGACTGTGTCATCCTTGCTCCAGGGAAGGGATCAAACAGATGGGACGTTCTGCCCTACGCCCCCTTTCTCCACAAAGCCGGCTACGATGTCCTGCTTTTCGATCCCCAGAGCACAGGGCTCAGTCAAGGAGACCAGTACGCCTTCGGATATTACGAAAGCAGAAACCTGCTCCGGGCCGTGGATTATCTGCAATCACGGCACAACCCCGAGGACATCGCGCTCCTGGGCAGATCCGCCGGGGGAACGGCCTCCATTCTGGCGGCTTTGGAGGACCCGCGCATAACTGCCGTCATCGCCGACAGTCCCTTCGCCAATCTCCGGAAAGCCGCGGCCAACTACGAAGCGCCCCACAAAAAGTTCATGTTCCGAGCCGTATTCCGGCTCTATACACTCGGTGCCGAGATCATGCTGGGATTCGACGTGGGTTCGAAACTGGATCTGACAAGCAAAATCCATAACCTGAGTCAGCCGCTCTTCCTGATCCACGGCACCGAGGACCGGATCATCCACCCCTCCAATTCCAGGCTCCTGTATTCCCTGGCTCCCGGGCCCAAAGAGCTGTGGCTTGTTCCGGAAACAGGACACATCCAGAGCTTTTCCCGAAAGCCCGGGGTCTGCAAAAGGAAGATCCTTTCCTTCCTGGACAGGCATCTCCGGAAAAGGCCCCCGGTATCGGCGAGAGCCCCGAATAAGCCCGATGCGGGCACCCTTGCGGGACCATGGGAGGCCGACAGCCAGCGCCACCGGCCACCGGACTATTCGGCAGCCCCTTCCATCTCTTGCGTGTCGCTGCTCACCTGCAACTGGTGGACACAAAGGACGCAGAGCTCCACCCCGTCCATGTCCAGGATGTATTCCTCGTCCGCCCAGACGCCGCAATCTTCACACTTTTTTTGCATACTCTCCTCCCTGCAAGGACCCGGGCCGTCCGGCTCGGGTCCGGTTATTCGGCCTATTCCCCAAACCCGGAAATCCAGGCCCTTGTCCGCTCCGCCTCGTCCGTCCCAATCCCCGGCATAATGTTCCTCCCGGCTGTCACACCCCCACCAGGGGCAGATCCTTCCACCGGGTGGTGAACTCCCGGGACATCTTCCCCCGCCGCATCTCCCATTTTCTCTCCACTCCGACAGAGGCGAAACACACCGTGTCCCGGCCGTATCGGGAATTGATCCGGTCCATGGCCCCCATCAGCCCCTTCTTGAGGAGCTTCGTCCCCGCATCCGGGTCCATGAGGCTCAGGCGCCTTCCCTTCTCCTGCTCCAGGGCGGTCAAAAGGACTCCGGTCTTGTTGTAGGCATACCCCTGTCTATAGATCCGCCCCAGGAGCTCCAGGGCGGGACCCAAAAGATCCGGAGTGTGATTGGTCGCAAAGGCAAGGACCCGGGACTGGCAGGGCGTGTGCTGGGGAACCGGCTTGTGGCGGTTGGTTTCCAGAAATACCTGAACGCAGCCGGCCACCTGGCCGGATCGGCGCAGCTTCTCCCCGGCCCGCTGCACATGGGCGGTCAGGGCCTCGCGGAGCTCGTCCAGGCTCGTCACCGGACGGCCGAAGGAGCGGGAACGGACCATGCTCTTGGCCGGGGGCGGATCCTCCTCCAAGCCGAAACACGGAACCCCTCGCAGCTCGAGCAGGAGATGCAGGCCCGCAACAGTCAGCCGCTTCCTGACCCAGCGATCTTCGGCCCGAGCGAGATCCAGGGCGGTGCGGATGCCGTGCTTCTCCAGCAACGCCGAATAGCGCGGGCCGATTCCCCATACATTCCCCACCTTCACCCCGCCCAGCAGGCTCTCCCTGTCCGGACGGCCCTGCAGATCGAGAACCCCGGCAAAGCGGGAGTCCTTCTTGGCCAGCCTGTTGGCCAGCTTGGCCAGGCTCTTGGTCCGGGCCAGACCGATGGAGACGGGGATCCCGGTGCACCTTTCCACCTCCCTCCGGATGCGGCGGGCATATTCCTCCAAGTGGGGAGACCACTTCCCCGGAAAGAAAAGAAAGGCCTCGTCGTGGGAATAGATTTCCATCTCCGGGGCACAGGAGGCCAGCAGGCTCATCACCCTGTCCGACATGTCCGAGTACAGGGCGTAGTTGGAGGAGAACTCCACCACGCCGTGCCGTTGGAAAAACGCTCTCCACTTGAAGGCGGGGGCGCCCATGGGCACCCCCAGGCCCTTGACCTCGTCGGAGCGGGCCACGATGCAGCCGTCGTTGTTGGAGAGCACCACCACGGGACGTCCCTCCAGCTCCGGCTGAAAAACCCGCTCGCAGGAGACGTAGAAGTTGTTGCAATCCACTAGGGCGAAGATCCCCCTAGCGGGAGTCGAGGGGATGGAGCACATTTGTGACCACTCCAAAGATCCGGAGATCGGTTTCACTCCTTGCCTCCGCTGCCCGCGATGCCCCGGAGTAGAGCCAAAGGAGGCCGCCCCGGCGAAGCAGCAATCGAAGCAGCATCTCCCCGCCTGACCTGACCACCACGAGGCTCCCGGCCCCGAGATCCGGCTCCAGGGCGCGGTCCACCACCAGGAGATCCCCGGCCCGGACCCCGCCGCAAAGATCCGTCTCCTCCGCGGCCCGCAGGAAGAAGGTGGAGGCCGGACGGCGCACAAGCAGCTCGTTCAGGTCGAGCCGCCTGTTGCGAAAGTCTTCTCCGGCCGAGGCGAAGCCGGTGGTGGTTTTCTGCTGCTCGGACTGGCTCATATGCGCATTCTTCCCTGACAGGAATCAGAAAAAGTTCCTCCACATGCCGGTGACACGCCCGGGGATCCGCACGGCTTCGACTTCGTGGCCCCGGAGGTCAACTTGTTTACCTCAGTGTAAACAAAAAGGTCACCGGGATGCAACCCCTCATTCAGACCTCACCGTTCGCACCGGCACTGCTTGTGCGGCTCAAACCTCCTGTGCTAGGACATTTGGACATGGTCGGGAATACGGAGCCCGAAAAGAACGCGGAAGGCAAGGGGGCGGGAAATGGGCGGACGCTTCGCCCTGTGGGACGGTGGGATATCGGTCCGGCAGAGGAACAGCCGCATGCCGCAACCCTCAGCGGGTCCTCGGCCTGTGCCGCTCCATCTCTCCCAGGACCATTGCAAGGTTTGAGCTCCCTTTGTCCGGGAGCTCCGGGTCGAGCTTCCTGGCCCTGCGGAGATGGTCCCGCACATAGTGAGGCAGATCCCCTTGCCAAAGATAGCGCTTGAAGTCATCCTCGACCCGTTGCTCCGAGAGGTCCCATGTGCCGGCAGCACGACGGAACTGCTCGAACTCGCTCGTTCTCTCGATCCGGGCCAGAATGAAGAGGAGCTCGGAATCGAGCGGCTCGCGCCGGGCGTTCTCGCGTTTGTCCCACAAACGGGCCCAGAAGAGGAGTCCGATTACGATCACCACGGCTGCGATGAATCCCGTATCCAGGGCCATGCAGCTTTCTCCTGCTAGAAGTGAAGGCGTTCCACCGCTTCGAAACTCACGGCGAAGACAGCTCGGTCCATATGAGTATACCCGGGTTGCGACACTGAGCCAAGTGCCTTTCAAGACACCGGACATCCCGGACGAAGAAGGCTTAATTTTCCCAAGCGGTCCGCAACACGTCAGCTGAGCGGAGAACAACCCAAATGACGGAATCCCGAGCCACTCCGAACGAAGGGAACAAGGAGCGCCGCAAGCGCAGGGCGGCCCTGCTTTCCGTATTCTCCAACTCCTTCCTTATCCTGTTCAAGCTCGCCGTGGGGCTGTTCATCGGCTCCATCTCGGTCATCTCCGAGGCGATCCATTCAGCCGTGGATCTTTTGGCCTCCTTCATCGCCCTCTTCGGGGTCCAGCAGTCCGCCAAGCCCGCGGATGAGAGCCATCCCTTCGGGCACGGCAAGCTGGAGAACCTCTCCGGAACCATCGAAGCCCTGCTCATTTTCGCCGCCGCGGCATGGATCATGTACGAAGCGGTCCAGAAATTCCTGGAGCCGCACATCCTGCGTCTCCCGGCCTGGGGCGCGGGGGTCATGCTCTTCTCCGCCCTGTTGAACTTCCTGGTTTCCGGATATCTTTTCCGCGTGGGATATCAGACCGATTCCATGGCCCTGCAGGCGGACGCCTGGCATCTGCGCACGGACGTGTACACCTCCCTTGGCGTGACCGTGGGGCTTAGCGCTATCTGGCTCGGCGAGGCGGTGTTTCCCGAGCTGGCCCTGCACTGGATCGACCCTCTGGCCGCCCTGGTCGTGGCCGGGCTCATCCTTCGCGCTGCGTATCACCTGACCCGCGAGTCCGGACGGGATCTGCTCGACGCGAGCCTGCCCCCCGAGGAGGAGAAAACCATCCAGGAGCTTGTCTGCTCCTTTTCACCGGACGTGCGGGGCTATCACGGCCTGCGGACCCGCAAGTCCGGATCGGAGCGATTCATCGAGCTGCACCTGCAGCTGGACGCGGACATGTCCGTGGAAGAGTCGCACAATCTCGCCGAGGAAGTGAGCCGCGCAATCAAGGATTGCTACACCGAGAGCAATGTCACCGTGCACGTGGAGCCCTGCAACGGGAACTGCACCCGGAAGTGCCTGGAGGGCTGCCTGCTCGGGGAGGGGGAGCGAAAACAGGTACGGGAGCGCTTCCAAACGGGATCCGGGGACACCCCCCAAAAGAGCCGCCCCAACAACACCTCCGGGAAAATGGGCCCTGACGGGACCCCTGATCCGTAACCGGAAACGCCGAACCCGGACCCCGAAACACGGCATCCGAAACCCGGATACCCAGAACGCAGACCCCAAAACACAGAACCCGGAACGGGGAACCCGGAACCCAGAACGGGGAACGGGGTACGCGGCACGGGGAACCCAGAACGGTGAACGCGGAACCCTAAAGAAAGACCGCCGTCTCCTTGGCCTCCGGGGTTTTCTGCGCCTTCTCCGAGATCCGTTTCTCCAGGGGCGCGGTATCCATGGTTATCGCCCCTTCCGGACAGAACCGGGCGCAGTTGTTGCAAAGAAAACACGCCTCGTCCCTTATGGGATAGGGGTCGAGCCTGATCGCCCCCGCAGGGCAGTTCTCCTCGCAGATTCCGCACTGGGTGCACAACTCTTCCTCGAGGCTATAGCCCGGATGGACCCCCTTAAGCCGCTCGATATTCATTGCCGCGGCCTCCTCCTTGAGCCACTCCGGCTGATAATCCAGCTGCTGCCTGGAAAGGGCCCGCCACTGTCCGCTGACCAGCTTCTGCACCACCTGGTCCGCCAGCCCGCGCATCCGGGCAAGGTCCTGCTCCGCAGGCCGCCCCTCGCCCAGGGGACGATCCGACCGCCACATACTGGAGTGCTCCGCCATCACCTTGGCCGCGCCGAGATTGGAATATCCCTTCTCCGCGAGCCTGTCCGCCATTTCCGGCAGGGCCACTCCGCTGGACACCGCTCCGAAGGTCACGAAGGGGACCGCGGCCCGTTCTTCGCTCGTCCCGGGCAGCCGCTCCAGGAAATCGCAAACCGGGGGCACCGGATGCTGCGTGTACACCGGCGAGCCCACCCACAGGCAAAGCGGTCCCCCGGACTCGAGGAAGGCTTCCCGGATTTTCCCCGGGCCTGTGCCGGCGAGATCGAATTCGCTCACGGCGCGGCCCAGCTCCCGCAACCTGGTCGCGATCGCGTCGGCCGCCTTTCGCGTCGTCCCCGCAGGGGAACAGTAGACAATGCCGTGCTCCATGTCGCTCATACCGCCTCCTGTTTTCACACTCTCTTGTCCGTCTTCGCGAGCCGGTTTATATCTGCCGTCACCAGCCCGATCATCGTGACTGGGATACGGCGCGTCAGTGCGTCAGTAAGTCAGTAAGTCGGTGAGTCAGTAAGTCAGTGCGTCGGTGAGTCGGTGAGTCGTGGCCTCTTCGAGCAACCTGTTGAGTGATACACTGACACACCGCCTCCTCCCCCATAGCCTATCGCCTCAATCGAACCCGGAACCGGAAACGGAAAACCCAGAACGAGGAACGGAGAACCTTGAACGAGAAATCCCCGTTGGACAAACCGGGAGCTTTGCAATACACCATGGATCAGGGCCCTTTTCCCTGACAGCTCGCCTCGGCGCGACAAACACTCGGCCAATCCCGAATACGGATCCCCATGCCACAGCGCAAGCACCCCGCACAGACAGCCAAGGAGCCCGAGGCCTCCACCCGTTCCATACTGGAGAGCATCTCCGACGGCGTCTTCACCGTGGACGAATCCTGGCGCATCGCCTATTTCAACAGGGCTGCGGAGCGGATCACCGGCGTCTCCCGGCAGGAGGCCGTGGGCCGTCCCTGCTATGAGGTCTTCAGCTCCAGCATGTGCGAGTCCAACTGCGCCCTGGAGCAGACCCTTTCCACAGGCGAGCCCATCATCAACAAGTCCTGCTTCATCATCGACGCCGAGGGCAACCGTGTCCCCATCAGCGTTTCCACAGCCGTTCTCTGGGACGCCAAGGGCGAGATCGCCGGAGGCGCGGAAACCTTCCGGGATTTGAGCGAAGTGGAACAGCTGCGGCGGGAGCTCCGCGGGGAGCAGCACATGGGGGACATGATCAGCCGGAGCCCCCGCATGCGCAGAATCTTCGATGTCCTGCCCACCATCGCCCAGAGCGACAGCTCCGTGCTCATCCAGGGCGAAACCGGGACGGGAAAAGAGCTCCTGGCCAAGGCGATACACTCTCTGAGCCACCGCGGCAAGGGTCCCTTTGTTGCGGTAAACTGCGGTGCCCTCCCTTCCGAGCTCCTGGAGTCCGAGCTGTTCGGGTACCTGCGGGGCGCCTTCACCGGTGCGGACCGGGACAAGCCGGGCCGCTTCGCCGCTGCGCGAGGCGGGACGCTCTTTCTGGACGAGATCGGAGAGGTCGCCTTCTCGGTTCAGATCAAGCTGCTCCGGGTGCTGCAGGAAAAGGCATACGAGCCCCTGGGCTCCAACACGAGCGTTTCCGCAGATGTGCGCATCATCACCGCGAGCAACAGGGATCTGGAGCAGCTGGTTCGGGAGAACGGGTTCCGGCGGGACCTCTTTTATCGGATCAATGTCATTCGTCTGGACATGCCCCCTCTCCGTGAACGCACGGAAGACATCCCCCTGCTTGTGGAACAGTTCATCCAGCGCTTCA
This sequence comes from Desulfohalobiaceae bacterium, assembly GCA_021737525.1. GTDB lineage: Bacteria > Desulfobacterota > Desulfovibrionia > Desulfovibrionales > Desulfothermaceae > JAIPDU01. The sequence continues at coordinate 10,099 of JAIPDU010000024.1, forward strand.
ACCAGCTGCAGAACAAGAACATCCCCGGAATCCGCTCCGAGGCCCTCTCCTTGCTCGGAGCCCACGACTGGCCGGGCAACATCCGTGAGCTGGAAAACGTCATCGAGCGCGCCTTCGTCCTGTGCCCGGACGGCGAACCCATCGCAACCACCCACCTGCCAGAGGAGTTTCACCTCTCCGGCGCGTCCCGCCAAGAGGGAGAACGGGATATCCGCTCCTCCAGGCGCCTCAGCGAAGCCCAGGCCATCCTGCGGGCCCTTGCGGAAGCGAAGGGCAACCGCAGCGCTGCCGCCCGCAAGCTGGGTATCCACAAGAGCACCCTCTATCGCAAGATCCGGGCCATGGGTTTGGAGCCTCCGCAGCGGGATGGACGCTACCGAGAGGAGTAGCCCGACTCGCGTAGCCAGAAAGCCGCCCTGCCACGACTGCTCAAATCCCGGCAGACCCTGTCAGCCTATCGAGAGGCCTCTGACAAGCAAGGTATGCATTTCAAGGGCACGTCGCACAGCCCGACAGCGGCAAAATTTTCAAACCATCAGCGCGAGTTTACAGCACGCAGCACATCATTTAGAAGTATATTCAAATCTTTCGAGTAGTTAAGTCAAAAAAACTTGTATACACTGAAATAATGTAACTTACTCCGTCTGTCCTCCCGGTAACTTCCTATCTCCGGCCTCTGACTCCGACATCTTCCGTCTGAAGTCTGGCATCTGATGTCCTCTGTCTTCTGTCTTCTGTCTTCTGTCTTCTGTCATTTGTCATCTGATTCGCCCATTGCACGCCAGACCTCGATGAGCCCGAGGGTGGACGGATCGTGGGAGCCCTCGGTCCGGTCTCCCTCCAGCTCCGGGAGCACCCGCTTGGCCAATTGTTTGCCCAGCTCCACCCCCCATTGATCGAAGGAGTTGATGTTCCAGATCGCCCCCTGAGTAAAGATCTTGTGCTCATACAGGGCGATGAGGGCGCCCAGGCAATAGGGGGAGAGCTCGCGCAACAGGATGGAGCTGGAGGGCCTGTTCCCCGGATGCACCTTGTGCGGGGCCAAGCGGTCGGCCTCGGCCTCGTCCTCCCCCTGTTCCAGAAGCTCCTGTCTGGCCTCCTGTAGGGAGCGCCCCTGCAGCAGGGCCTCGGTCTGGGCGAAGAAGTTGGCCAAAAGCAGGGTGTGCTGCTCCGGCAGGAAGTCGCTGGAACGGGCGAACCCGATGAAGTCGCAGGGGATCCGCCGCGTTCCCTGGTGCAGAAGCTGGAAAAAGGCGTGCTGGCCGTTGGTCCCGGCGGCGCCCCAAATCACAGGGCTTGTGTGGCACCCCACAAGCCCTCCTTCAAGTGTGGCTCTCTTGCCGTTACTCTCCATCTCTGCCTGCTGCAGATAGGAGGGTAGCCATTCCAGGGCCTGGCTGTAGGGGAGGATCGCCTGGCACTCCGCGCCGCGAAAATTCACCTGCCAGACTCCCAAAAGCCCCATAATGGCAGGAATATTCTTCTCCAGGGGCGCTGTGCGGAAATGCTCGTCCACTAGATGGGCCCCGCGAAGGAGCTCCTCGAAGTTGTCCGTGCCCACGGCCAGGGCGATGGACAGGCCAATGGAGGACCACAGGGAGAAGCGCCCCCCGACCCAGTCCCAGAAGCGGAACATGTTCTCCGTATCGATGCCGAATTCCCGCACCCGCTTCGTATTCGTGGACACGGCCACGAAATGGGCCGCAACAGCGGATTCATCTCCCAGGCGCTCCAGGAGCCACTGCCTGGCGGCGCGGGCGTTGGCCATGGTTTCCTGGGTGGTGAAGGACTTGGAGGAGACGATGAACAGGGTCCGCTCCGGGTCCAGCTGACGCAGGGTCCGCTCCAGATCCATGGGATCCACATTGGCCACGAAGTGCGCCCGCGGTCCCCGGGGATCCAGGTGCTCCAGGGCCCGCGTTGCCATGCGCGGTCCCAGGTCCGAGCCGCCGATCCCGATGTTGACCACGTCGGTCACGGGCTTTCCGGTGTGGCCCCGCCGCTCGCCGCTTCGAACCCGATCGCAGAAATCGCGCATGCGCTCGTACACCGCGCGGACGTCGGGCAGGACATCCTCCCCGTCCACGTATACCGAGCGCCCGGAGAAATCCCGCAGGGCCACGTGGAGCACGCTTCTGCCCTCCGTGACATTGATCCGCTCCCCGCTGAACATGGCCTCCATCCGTTCCGGCACTCCCGCCTCCCGGGCCAGCCGGAACAGACGGTCCATAGTTTCCCTGGTCACGGGATTTTTGGAGTAATCCAGAAAAACCGGGCCCATGGACAGGGAAAAGTCGGTGAATCGCTCCGGATCCTGGGCGAAAAGATCGCGCATGTCCGCGTCGCGCATCTCTTCCGCGTGAGCCGCGAGGTCGTTCCAGGCCTTGAGATTGGACATACAAGTTTTCCTCTTTCTGGGTTCCCCGTTCAGGGTTTCGGG
>JAIPDU010000025.1 GCA_021737525.1 Desulfohalobiaceae bacterium
CATGCGCCCCATCAGGCAGTTGCGGATCTGCTGCAGAGAGGATCGGGTCTTGGCCACTTCCCGCGATTCCTTGAGGCTCAGCCATGCCCCGTCTCCCAGGAAAAGAAGCAGTCCCATGACAACCAGGACCAGGGCCAGCTCGACAAAGGTGAATCCCTGCTCCTGCTCCGGCCCTTTCCCGGGGCGGATCTTTTCGAGGTGGTCGCGAAGGGGCATCATGGGATAACTTGTCACCGGGTTCCGATTCCGGGTTGAAGAGAAAAAGAGGAGGCCCAATTGAGCAGGGCCAGGGCAAGGGGCACTAGACCGTTGTCTTCCCGGCGCGACCCTGAATCGCACCGCGGAAAAATGCGCGGCATCCGCGGACAAAGAACCCTGGGAATCCCATTGGATTCCGCCTTTGGAACGTGTAAGGCTTGGTCTCCATGCCTCCAGCTTGATTTATGCTAGACTTTTTATTAATTATCTCATACGATTAATAAAATGACAAGGCAAGCACACTGTAATGACACGTGACAGGCATCTTACTGAAAACTCGAATAAATTGAAGTTGAGTAAGCATGGATTCCTTCAACAGTCGTCGTCCTTTTGGGTTGATATTTCCCGGTCATCGGGAAAATCCGTGTCTTCAAAGCGGTAATTGCAATTGGGCGGGATATGAGCCCGTGATCTCAAGCGAAATCACTTGTCCGGAATGCCTTCTCCCGCAAGGCGAAACCGCTGCCCGCTTCTGAATGGGGCTACGTGGCGCTTATGAATCAGGATATCTCACAACTTCTTGATCTTAATCACAATCCCTTTACCCCCGCCACAACCCGGGAGGAATACTTCCATACCGAGGAAACCAGACAAGTCCTCGAGGAATTCCTCTTTGGAATCCAGGGCCGCAAGGGCTTTCTGCTGCTCATAGGCGAGGTGGGAGTGGGCAAGACCTCCCTCCTCCTTCAGCTGCTGGAGAAGATGGAGGGTGATCAGTCCCTGAGGACCTCCTGGGTCTTTAATACCTACTTGGACAGGATCGATCTCCTGCGGTCCGTTGCCACGGATTTCGGCCTGCGTATCGCCCCCGGGGCCCACCTCGCCAGTATCATAGACGAGCTCCATCGCTATTTTCTGCAGGCGAACAACGAGGGTTCCAATTGCGCCATTGTCATCGACGAGGCCCATAACCTCTCACCGGAAGGTCTGGAATCGTTGCGCATGCTCTCCAACCTGGAAGGGGAGCAAACCAAGCTCGTCCAGATCGTGCTGGCTGGACAGCCGGAGCTGGAGACCCTTCTTCGCAGGAGCCAGCTCCGCCAGCTCCGCAGCCGTATCTATATCAGCAGGATCCTGCATCCGCTGGGCAAGGAGGATACCTATCGCTACGTAACGTTCAAGCTGTCCGCTGCCAAGTCCCAGCTCAGACTGCCCCAATCGTCCCTGCGCTTGTTGTGGCAGGCTTGTCGGGGAAATATACGCTTAATCAATCTCATCATGGATCGGGCCCTCCATCTGCTGGCGGTGCATGACAGCCGGAGGTTGTCCCCGGGAGTGGTTCGGGCGGCTATTCAGGATATCGCCGAGTACCAGAGGGGTATCAAGTCCAGTCTTAAGCGGGCCAGATTCCGGAGGGTGGGCCTCGCCACAGCCATCGTGGTCCTTCTCCTTCTGGGCTCCTTCTATACCCTGAATGTGCTCAAGATCGAGCCCTTTCACCGCCTTTTTCAAACCCACTTTGTTTCTCGGGGCAATGCCGGCTATGCCCAGGTGGAACAAAGCGGTGTTGTGCGACGGGAGATCAGGCAGGTGTTCATGAAAGCGAATCAAACGCAAAACCGTACCCGGGAGCCCGCCGCCGAGCAGTCCCTGAATCGGACGAGCCAGGTGGTGGACGGGAATGCTTCCTCTGGTCCACAGAACAAGGAAAATAGCACTGTTGCCTCCTCTTCTCCGGACAAGGCGTTCACTGGGTTCCTCAAGCCCTACGAGCTGACCGGCCTTCGGGATACCCTTCATGAGGCAATCGAGCACGGGAACGCCACTCTGTTCCGGGATCGGCTGCCGGACTCCGTAGGGCTGATCAGGCTGGAGAGGCTGCCGGAGCAAAAAGCCATACCCTTCACCGCCCTCTCCTGGAAGGATCGAACCGGGAAGGACCCGGAGTGGATAGCCCTCTGGCGGCCTCTGCTCCGGATCGAGAAAAAATTTCCCAATCGAGCGGAGGAGGAGGACATCCTGCTTTTGCAGAAGATGCTCCAGGAGCTCGGATTTTACAACGGGCCCTTGGACGGGGTGTTCGGACAGGAGACCCTCCGCTCGGTGGATGCCTTCCAGAAGGCCCACGCTCTGTCCAGGACCCACGGTCCGGACCCGCAAACCCTTTTCTGGATCTGCAATGCGTTTGAGCTTGCCCGGAAGGAACGGGGATGAGCGCCGAGGAAAGCCAGCTCAAGATCGGGAGCCTGCTCAAGAAGAAGGGCATCATTACGGATAAGCATATCCGCTATGCCCTGAATGTGCAGAAGATAACCCGGGAAAAGCTGGGCAAGGTCCTGACCCGCGTGGGCCTGGTGACCGAGGTCGAGCTGGTCCGGACAGTCGCGGAACAGCTCGATCTCAAAGTGGTTGATCTGCAGAAGGTCGATCCGGAGATGGAGCTCCTGCGGCTCTTCAATCGCAATTTCTGCCTGAACAACAGGTTCTTTCCGGTCCGCAGGAAAAACGACACCCTTTTGCTCGTGACCTCGGAGCTGCCCACAACACGCCTGTCACATGACATCCGCCGCATTACCGGACTCATGCCCAAGTTCGCTCTCACCGAAGAGAGCCGTCTCCTGACATATATCTATAACTATTTTTTCTTTCTAGAGAATCCTGTCGAGGAGCTCCTGCACCGGGAAATCCGTACCCTGGCCGCCGACTCCACGAGAACGGTCAGCCCGGACAATTTTCTGCACTATCTCTTGCTTTTCGCGGTCAAGCTGCGCAGCACCGATATCCACTTGCGGCCCATGCCCCAGGGGATCAGCGTGAACTTCCGCATCGACGGGGTGCTTCAGGATATCGCCTTCATCCCCAAACACCTCTCCAGGATCATCACCTCGATCAAGCTCCAAGCGGACATGGATATCTCCGAGCAGCGCCTGCCCCAGGACGGCCGCTGGCACACCACGATCCTGGAGAGGCCCTACGACATCCGTGTTTCCACCGTGGTGACCCCGGACGGGGAGAATGTGGTCATGCGGCTCCTGTCCCAGGAGCAGGCCTCTTTTTCCCTGGGAAGCCTGGGCTTTATGTCCCAGGACGTCCCCACCCTGATACGGGTCTTCAACGAGCCCTTCGGAGTCGTTCTGTTGACCGGGCCCACGGGATCCGGAAAGTCCACGACCCTTGTGGCCGGGCTCAATTCCCTGGATCTGATCGACAAGAATGTCTTGACCATCGAGAATCCCATAGAATATCTGGTTCCCCTTGCCCGTCAGACCCAAGTCAACGAGGCGGCGGGGTACGATTTTTCCAATGCCATGCGTCACTTCCTGCGGCACGACCCCGATGTCATCCTCGTGGGCGAGATGCGCGACGAGCCGACGGCCAAAATGGCCATGAACGCGGCCACAACCGGTCACATGGTCCTGTCCACCTTGCACTCGAACACCGCTCTGGGGGCCATTCCTCGGCTTTACGGTCTGGGGGTGGACAGCCAAACCCTTTCCGAATCACTCTTGGCCGTGGTGTCCCAGCGGCTTCTCCGCACCCTGTGTCCCTACTGTTACAAGACCGCCACCCCGACCCAGGAGGATCTGGAATATCTGGACAAGGAGGTGAAGACCCTCTATGTCCCCCAGGGCTGCGATGCGTGCAACCAAACCGGGTACATGGGGCGGACCATCCTCTACGAGAATCTCATCGTCGACAGCACTCTCCGGAATCTTCTGGAGCGGAGGGCCGAGCTCCACGAGATCGAGGAGCAGGCCTACGAGAAGGGTTTTCGCAATATGTTCCACATCGGGGTTTCCAAGGTGGAGAGCGGCCAGACCAGCGTGACCGAGCTGCAGAGGGTTATCGGTCGCCTGCGCTATTGATTGGGGCCAGGTAACAGGAGGCCGGGGAATTTTCCGGGCGCACGGGAGCGTGTCTCGAGGATCTCGTGAGCCGTTCGCCGGAGCTTTTTTATGCCAGTCTATCGCTATAAGCTCCTCGGGCCGGAAGGAGGGATAGAAAAGGACACCGTGGAGCTGCCCTTCGAGGATCCCATTCCGGCTATTCGCTACCTGGAGCGTCAAGGTGGAGTGGTGGTCAAGATAGACCGCCTGGCCAGGTTTCTCGGAACCCTGGCCCTCATCGAGCGGCACGGCTTGACCAAGATCACGCGACAGGACCTGGCGGAGTTCTTCAACAATCTGTCCATGATGCTCTCAGCCGGTGTTCCCATCCTGTCCGCCCTCAAGGAGATCGGCCAGGACTTGCAGAACCGCCGGCTCAAGACCCTGATCAGTTTCATATGCACGGATATCGAGCTGGGGCAGACCTTCTCCGAGAGCTTCGCCAAGCATCGCCGCATCTTTCCCGATCTGGTGATCAACATGATCCGCATCGGGGAAGAGACTGGCCGGCTGGACCAGATGAGCCTCAAGATCTCCGAGCACTATCAGCATGTGGACAAGATTATCTCCGACACCAAGAGGGCTGTCCGCTATCCCTCGGCGGTGCTCGTGCTCGTCTGCGGGGCCGTGGCCTTCTGGTTCCTCTATGTGGTCCCCCAGATCATAGGCCTCTTTCAGGAGCTGGACCTGACCCTGCCCTTTATCACCAAGCTGTTGCTCTATATCTCCAATGTGGTGCAGGCCACCTACATGTGGATCGTCCTGGGGCTCATCATCCTGGTGGTCTCGGTGATGCTGGGACGTCGCCACATCGGGAAATTCCGCTACTGGTCCGATGCCATTTTCCTGCGCCTGCCCATCGTCTCCCGAATCATCGAGACCTCGCTTATCGCCAGGATCACGGAGAATCTGGGCATTCTTCTCGGAGCCGGGGTGACAGTGACCCGCACCTTGAATATCATCATTGATTCCCTGAACAATCTGGTCTACAAGCAGCGCATGGAAGGGGTCAAAAACCAGGTCATGCTGGGCAATTCCATCTCCGAGTCCATGCGCGAGACCAAGGCCCTGCATGTGTTCGCTATCCGAATGATCGCGGTTGGCGAGGAAACCGGGAGGCTGGACGAGCAGACGGAATACGTGGCCCGGGTCTACCGGGATCGGCTGGATAAGCTGGTCGCCACCCTGAGCCAGACCATCGAGCCGCTTCTGCTCACGGTGATGGGGCTCATCTTCGCCCTGGTCATTGCCGGGCTCCTGTTCCCGGTGTACGATCTGATCACCAAGATCCAGATGTGATGCTTCGGAGAAGAGGGGGCGGCCTCATTCGCCAGTTGGAACCATTCAGGGGACATTTTGAACCGCCAAGGGCGACTGGAGTCACACCATGGGTCTGAGGGGCGGTTAGCCCCCTGAACCCTTGGCGCCGGCTCAATCGAGGCAGGCAAGGACGACATGCTGCGTTGGATACTGACCACGATGCTCACCGGGGCCATGCTCGCCGCGGTCTTTGCCGCGGTGCAGCAGTACGAGGTCAAGGTCTTCAGGCAGAAGCGCGTTCAGGCCCTTGAGAGCCGTCTCGGGGATCTTAAGGGCTGGTACGGGCAACACCTGGATCAGAACCGTCGACTGGCGGAGTGGCGCTCCCTGTGGCAAGACATTCAGCGCAAGGGCCTCCGGGAGAAGCAATGGGACCGTAGCCCCATCACCATTGTGACCAGCCTGACGCGGGGAGAGCAGGAAAAGCTCCTGCTCCTGCTGGCCAATGACCGGAAGCGGGGCGGCAACTTCTGGTACGTGCCGCGCAAGCTGTCCATTCAAGGGGAAAAACAGGACCAGGCCTCGGACCTGACCTTTCAGGTCCGCTTTTCCGGGGTCTTGGTCAAACCGGATCCGTATGCCCCGGAGCCCGGGCGGAACACAGGCAACGGCAAACAATGAGCCCATAGCCCATGCCCCAGGAAACACCCCCGCAAGCCACTTCCTCCGCCTTTCCGGTGCGCAGTCCCCCTCGCTTCCGGCCCCTGGTGCTCGAATTCCAGGAGGAGTGGGTCTTCCTTTCCCGCGACTCCGCCTCCCTCCTGACCGATCTCCAGGACCTCGCCTCCTCCGTGGTGTGGATCGTCGATTATCAGGAGAGCTCCGGCCCGGGCACCATCGAGGTTCAGACTTCCCCCAAGTACGCTCCCATGCTGGCGCGAAGGCATCTCGAGGAGCAGGGGGTCTACTCCAGCGAGGCCGGGCGGCTCTGGATCTACGCCAAGCAGGCCCTGGAGAAGAACAGGACCCGGGTCCTGTACCACATCTTCCCGGCGCATCCGCATACAGCCCTGGAGCAGCGCTACCTCGCCACGGAGACCGGATTTCAGGCCTTTGACACAGTGGGCCTTTTGTGGTCCCTGTTACTCGGGCAGAAGGGGAAAAAGCCCCGGGCCATGGTGCTGCACCTCCCGGACTCCCTCCTTCTGCTGGCGGGGACGCGCAATCAGCTCGATCTCGCCAGGCGCTACTCCCACAGATTCGGCAGCGGCCTGGATGAGGCGGCTTCCCTCATGGAGCAGGACCTCTCCTATCTGGAACAGGAACAGGCCCGGAAAGTCGAGGATATAGACTGGATCCTGGCCTGGAGCGAGGAGGAGATTACCCGCCTGCCGGAGATGGAACGCGGGGTAGCTCCCTGGCCGGTCTGTTCCTATACCCTGGACGAGTCCCGTTCCATCTGGACCGGCCTGCCCTTTACCCTGGGCCGTCTCTCCGGAAAGTACAGCATTGCGGGCAGGGAGGAGTCCTGGCTTCGGCCCTTGGAGTCGGCGGAGCCAGCCCTGTGGGGAGGCTTGACCCTGGTCGCCCTGGTGGCGGGCGCCATGAGCCTGCAGCTCATGGGGGCGAATCGGGATCTTGGCCGACGCATTCAGGATCTCCAGGGCCGGATAGGGAGCTACGAGCGGGTCCTGGAGACAGCCCTGGAAAAGAAGCAAGCCCCGGCCTACCAGGGGCCCCTCGAGCTGGCCAGACAGATCGGCAAGGCGCACAGCGCCCCCTCCTATGCGGCGATCTGGAACGAACTGGCCCGCCTCGCTCCGCAATCCTTGACCTTGACCGATCTCCTTTTGGAGTATGGCGAGAACAAGCTGACCCTGAGCCTGGAAGGGGAGATCGGCTTGGGTCTGGCCCAGGCCCAAGAGGTTTTCGGGGGCTTTGTGGGACGGCTCGGGGAGAGGGGATTCTCGGTTCGGCAGCGCTCCTTGAATCTGGCCCTGGACACGAGTCATTTCAGCCTCGACCTGGAGCTCCCCTACAGGGGCGCGGCTGGTGAAACCGAGGAATAGATCCGGGCTCGGTGCCGCGAGCCCCGGAGAGGCCTATGCACCCTCAACGCAGACTCATCCTTTTCCGCTGGGCCCTGGCCCTTGTTCTCTGCCTGGGGTTCCTCCTGTGGATGGAGTGGGGTCATACGCCGCCTCGGGGGCCCCTGGTGGCCAACAGGAAAAATTATCAGCCCCAAAAGCTGGACCTCCCCAGCCAGGAGGAGCGGCAGCTCCTTCGCAGGGCGGCCTCGTACCTGCCGGAGGGCGCGGCAACGCGGCCCCGGATCGCCGGCCTGAGCGCGGGGCTTTTCGGCATGCCCCCCCGGCAAGGCGATGGAGGGAAGCCGCGAAAGGGATACGCCACCCCCTCCCTGGGCCTGATCCTCCCGGATGAGGCAGGGGGATTCGCCTCCCTGGACGGCCGGATCTACCGCGAGGGGGAGAGGCTGCCGGATGGCCGCAAGGTGCTGGAAATACGGGCCAAGGGGGTCCTGCTCCAAGCCGGGCAAGAGACGGAGTTCCTGCCCTGGGTCGATCCGGGCGGAACCCGTCTTTCGCGGTGAATTTGCCTAGTGGGCCGGAAAAGGATATGGTCGCAACAACGCATCTGTTAGTATGTATAGTGTTGGCTGTTGGTTGAAGTAAAAGCCTCCCTTAGATATTGTTAGAAAAACACAGACAATAAGTAACCTAACAATATAAAAGGGAGGCCAATATGTATTACGCAGGTCTTGACGTACACAAGAAGACAATCTCTGTAATGATCAAAGATCAACTAGGAAATGTTCAAGAGAAGACCAAAATCAAATCTAAAAGAGATGATATCATCAAATGGGCTCAGAATGCTCCTAGTCCACTTTCGGTCGTCCTTGAGGCCACTTTGTTCACTGGATGGATTTATGACATTCTGATCTATTACGTAAACAAGGTCACAGTCGCAAATCCGATTATGCTCAGTTACATCAGTAAAGCCAAGAACAAAAACGATAAAATTGATGCAAACAAGCTGTGTGACTTGCTAAGAGTCAACATGATCCCGGAAACTTATATGTTGCCTCCGAAAGTGAGGCAAGTCCGGGAGCTTCTCAGATACAGAAACTGGCTCCTCGCTCAGTGTACTCGATTCAAGAACAAGATTAATGGCGAGCTCATGATGAACGGCCACGAGTTCAACAAGAAAAAGCTCCATAACAAAGGCTATTTTCAAGAGCTCTTGGATTCCCTGGAAACGGACAAGAACGTCCTGGAAATCCTCAATATGAGCAGGAATCAACTGGAACTGCTCAAGCAACTGGAGCGAAGAGTCAAACGGCTTATCTATACGCACCCGGAAGTCACTGAAAGAGTGGAGCTTCTGACCACGATTCCGGGGGTTGGGGAAATCACTGCACTGACTTGGACTCTGGAAGTCTGGGAACCCACGCGATTCAGCAACTACAAGAAGGCGATCTCCTACTGCGGACTGTGCGCCGGGCAGGATCAGTCGGGTGAAAAGACTAAGCGAGGTCCCTTGTCCAAGCAGCGTAATAAAAGGCTCCAATGGGTACTTATCGAGGCTGCCAAGGTAGCGGTGCACCGAATTAAGGATCCGACCCTCGTTTCCATATACCAGAAAACCGCAGCCAAGAAAAACAATAATGCCGCTACGGTGGCTGTTGCGAGACATCTGGTCAAATGGCTCATGGCAGTGGACAAAAGAGGTACGCCCTTTGTAGCGGCATAATATGAACCTGAGCGGGTTCTGCTTCCTGAAGAAATGCCTTTCCAGGCCCGGCTCCACACATAAAGGGATTTTTGGGATGAGCTCTCTCAACGCATCAAAAGAATGATTCGGAGCTCATGGCCTTATAAGAGTCTGTTTTGGAGCGGGCCTGCTTTGCACACAAAGACAAAATTCTGTCTACCGAGAAGAGGCATTGGACCTCGCTTGCATCGGTAGGACGGCAAATGGATGTCTGGTTCAAAAGCTTTCATGGGCTCCAAGAGCGCCATCATTGATTTTAAGAAAGGCAGGGATTCAGGGAGGCTACCAGAGCACCAACAGCTGCTCACCAGACTGGTATGCTCTTTAGTTGACAACCACTATCATGGATGTCCCTTTAAACACCGTTCCCCGGCCGCGGGGCCGGGCGGAACGCGGAGCAATCCATGAGGCACAGCACTCCGGAGCCCCCAATTGTCCCCTCGCCCCGCGCGGGGACAAGCTCGGGACGCTCTGCGTCCAGGCATCCCGCGGGGGCGGGCCGGACACGCTCCGGTCCGGTCCGGCTCCTGTTCCTGGGGGCCGTCCTGCTCCTGCTGGCCCTGGGGGCCTACGGCTGTGCCACCACCAAGGACAAGGATTCCCAGGAGCAGAGCTACGCCGAGCTTTCCCAAAAGATGCAAAAGGAGCAGGAAAAGCTCGGGGAGATAAGGAAACGGGAGCGAAGGGAGCTGCAGCAGCGCAGCGCAAGGCAGGAGCCCAGCCTGGAGCCCGTTACCCCGGAATACAATCCCCTGGAGGAGGTCTCCATCTCCCTCTCCGTGCAACAGGAGCCCCTGCAGGGCATCCTCTACACCGTGGCCCGCAACGCGGGCCTGGACCTGGTCATCGAGCCGGGGGTCGCCCTGCAGGAGGAGGTGACCATCAGCTTCTCGGAAGCCCCTTCCTCGGTGGTGGTGGACAAGCTCCTGCGGGCCTACGACCTGGCCTGGGAAGTGGACCGGAACTGTCTCTACGTCCGCAGGTTCACGGAGCGACGCTTCGACCTGGACTTTTTGAACACCACGACCCAGGCCGATATCCAGAGCGGGGGGGACATCTTCGGCAATACCGGAACCGGCAACAACGGCAATGCAGGGGGAGGCGACCTTACCGGGGACTTCTCCATGGACACCAGCCTGGCCCAGGGGGTGGCGGACGATTCCCTCTACGGCCACCTTCAGCGGAACGTGCGCTCCATCCTCGAATCCGGGGCCGGGGAAGGGGGAAGCAGCCAAATCGATCCGGTCTCCGGGAGCCTCTACGTCAAGACCACCCCGGGGAAGATGAAGCGGGTGAGCCGTCTCGTGGAGCAGCTCAAGACAAAGATGTCCCTGCAGGTCTCCATCGACGCCCAGATCATGGAGGTCAAGCTGAGCGACAGCTTCGATCTGGGCATCGACTGGAGCTATGTGGGGCAGAAGATCCAGAACAGCCTCGGCGCGAGTATCAATCTGGGCAAGATGGCCGAGACCGGCCTGGGAACCTACGGTTTCTCGGAGAACCTGAAAAGCCAGCCCAGGCGCCTGATTATCCAGGACAACGTGGACGATTCCAGCTTCCAGGAGTCCGACCAGTTCTCAGCCACGGTCCAGGCCCTGCAGACCTTCGGGGACGTGAAGACCATCTCCAATCCCCATGTTCGGGCCAAACACGGCCAGCCGGCCCTGGTGACCTCCGGGACCACCCAGAACTACATCCGGGAGATCACCGAAACCGTGGATACGGAGACAAACGAGCGGTCCTACTCCACCCAGACCTCCTCCGCCTTCGAGGGGGTCATGCTCGGGGTGGTGCCCTTCATTACGGACAATAGGAGCGTGGATCTGCAGATATTCCCCATAAACAGCGAAGTGGACCTCTCCAATAAGGTAAGCCTCGGGGATAACGAGATCACCCTGCCCACGGTCAGCGTGCGCAACGTCAACACCAACGTCCGGGTCCGGGACGGGGACACAATCATCATCGGCGGGCTCATCGACAAGGACGCTAGCGGAGATGACCAAACTGTCCCCGCCCTGGGCGGTCTGCCCGGCCTGGGATGGCTCTTCAAGAGCAGGAGCACCCAGTCCAGCCTCAGGGAGCTGGTCATCATCATGCGGGTGGAAGTCCTGTCTCCATGAGGGTGATCAAGGAGGCTAGCCCATGAGGGGGCCGGTTTGAGCATCGTTTATTCCTACCTCAACAAGCTGAAGCGACAGGAGCTGCGTCGCTCCATTCCGGGCTCCATTCAGGGCAGGATCTCCAGGGGCGGGGTGCGCGGGCTCCGCCGTCCGGCCATCGCTGCCGGCGCGGTGGTTGGCCTCGGTTGTGTGCTCCTTGGCGGCCTGTTCCTGCTGGGCCCGTGGCAGCCCGGACCCGGGCCCGTGGCCGAGCAGCGGACAGGGCGGGGCGAACAGGAGCTGCGCCGGCGCCTGGAGGCTGCGGCCAAGCCGGAAGGGGGGGAGCAAAACGCCACTGAAAGGGCTTCCCAAAAAAGGGAGCAGCGCTCCGGCGGCGTCAGGACCCCAAGGGAGCCCCCGCGGGTCGCGTCGAAGAACCGGGAGGAGGCCTCGGCGGAGAATATCAGGGCCTTGCGCGAGGAGGTTCAGGCCATGCTGGCCTCCAGGGGGGAGCCCGGGACCCCGGAGGCGTCCCGGGCATCCGGTCGGACAGGGGAAGGGCTGAACCAGGCGGACAAGCCGGTGGATGGGAAAAGCGAGGTCGCCTCACGGGAAGAGGGGGCCCGGAGCGGGGAGGAATCCCCATCCGAGTCCGGGGGCGAGGACGGGGATTTTTCCGCCAAGGATCATTTCCTCAGCCGGGTCCGGACCAACAAGGCGGTTCGGGAGCTGCAGGCCGAGATCCGCGCCTCCCTGTCCTCCGGAGAATTCCATCGGGCGGGCCGGGCCCTGGAGCGGATCGCCGCCAAGCTGGGGCGTTCCTCCCCTTTTGTCCTGAAGTGGCGCGGTGTATTGGCCCTGAAGAAGCAGAGCTACGCCCGGGCGGAGGAGTATTTCCTCCGGGT
>JAIPDU010000026.1 GCA_021737525.1 Desulfohalobiaceae bacterium
GCAGCTGGCGAATCCGCAACCGCCGCAATTCGCACCGGGCAGCATGTCCGCGATGGCTTCGATGCGCGGATCCACGTAGACGTAGAAGACCTTGGCGGCGACTCCGAGCACGAGACTCAAGATCACGCCGAGGAAGGCCATGACCAGAACGGCGTTGACAATGGGCATCATAGGGGATGCTCCTTCAATTGGTGCACAGCGGATTCACGCCGCGCGGCATTGGCAACTACTGTCCCAGACCGATGAATCCCTGAAAACAGAGCCCCATGAGGCCCGCACTGATCAGGGCGATAGGGAAACCGTTCATCATATTCGGGACCTTGCCGATGGCGAAACGTTCCCGGAGACCGGCCAGAATGAGCAGGGCGAGAGAAAAGCCTATTGCCGTGGCGAAGGCGTAGATAACCGCGTCGAAAAAGGCGTTGTCCTGATTGATGTTCAAAACGGCCGTGCCGAAGATCATGCAGTTGGTGGTGATAAGGGGCAGATAGATCCCGAGCGCCCTATACAGAGCCGGGGCTGTTTTCTGCAGCACGATTTCCACCAGCTGGACCAGGGAGGCGATGACCAGGATAAAGGCCACGGTTCGCAAGTATTCCAGCTGGAATGGGACAAGGAGATAGTTGTATACGAGCCAGGTGAAGGTGCTGGCCAGGACGTTGACGAAAAGAGCGGCTCCGGACATCCCCACCGAGCTGTTCACGTTGCTGGAGACCCCCACATAGGGGCACAAACCCAGAAATCGGATCAACAGGATGTTGTTGGCGAAAATGGCCGAGATCATCATCAGGAGGTAGTCGCCCATAGTGTCTCCTCCGTTTTGGGAGGTCGAAAAAGCCTACTCGATTATCCGGTGTCTTCCTTGATCCTCTCAACACTCTTGTCTTTTGCTCTCAGTCTTGGCCGAAATCAGGTTGATCAGGGCCAGGAGGAGCCCCAGGCAGATAAATGCGCCAGGGGGGTTCTGCACCAGATCGAAGCCGATGTAGGAAGGAGGCAGCACGCTCAGCCCGAACCAGGTGCCGCTGCCGATGACCTCCCGAAATGTGGCCAGGACGACAAGGGAAATGGTGAAGCCGAGGCCCATTCCGGCCCCGTCGGCCACGGCCAGGCGGACCGGGTTCTTGCGGGCGAAGGCCTCGGCCCGGCCCAGAATGAGGCAGTTGACCACGATCAGGGGGATCCATATGCCCAGGACTTCGTAGAGGGTGTAGAAATAGGCCTCCATCATGAGCTCGACAATGGTCACAGCTGAGGCGATGATCACGATGAACACGGGGACCCGGATCTTGCCGGGAATGTACTGCTTGAATATGGAGATCAGGGTGTTGCTGACCATGAGCACGAAGATGACCCCGCAGCCGAGCCCCAGGGCGCTGCTGACCTTCCCGGTTACCGCCAGAGTGGGGCAGAGCCCGAGAACAAAACGAAACGGCGGGACCTCCTTCCAGAGCCCCTTGCTGAACTCCTGCCAGATTGTGGACATGGCGCGTTCCCCCAATCAGGATAGTGAGACATCTCTTTCCTCGGGCAATCGTCTTCCGGGACGGATTGTGCCCGTTCCGACCCCTCACCAGACACGTTGCGTTTTAGAGGATCTTCTCCCTGTTCCGGGAGAAGATCTTGGTTGCTCGCTCCACTCCCTGCATGATCCCCTCCGAGGTGTAGGTCGCGCCGGAATGGGCGTCGATCCCGCCGCCGGGAGCGAAGCTCGCGGAGATGTTCTTCCCGGAGAACTGCCCCATGAAGGCCTCGCTTTTCATGGCCTTGGTGCCCACTCCCGGGGTTTCCGCATGCGTGGTCACGGCGATCCCGTCCACCTTGTTGCTCTCCGGCTTGATCGCCACCATGACCCCCATGTCACCTCCGTAGCCCGAGCCGTAGCCTTCCAGGGCGACCGCGACGACGCGGCCGTTTTGCTTGGCGATGAAGACATTGCGTATGATGGGATTGCCCGCCTCGTCCGTACCCACCCGGATCTTCTTGCGCTCCTTCACCGGATCGTTGGTATACTCCACGGTGAGGGCTTTTTCCAGGGCGGGGGCCTTGACGTTCTTGATCCGCTGGTATTCGATCTGATCCTGTGTCGCCATCTTGACCAGGGAAAGCAGTCCTCCCCAGATGCCGGTGACAAGGGTCAGAACCAGGACCATGCGCAGGATTTCCTTGATACTCACGCCAGCTACCTCCCGTAGACCTCTGGTGCGATTTTATCCAGAAAGGGGGTGAACATGTTGAAAATGAGCACCGCGTAAAAGGCCCCGAAGGTCCACGCCCCCCAGGTTCGGATGATCACGGTCAGGATGCCCGCCCCCAGGCCGAAGAGGATCATCCCCTGCGGCGTGGTCGGCGTGGAGGGCAGATCCGTGGCCAGGAAGAAGGCGCTGATCATGGTCCCTCCGGCCAGGATATGGAAAAGGGGGTCGGCGTAGGCCCCTGTGCCCAGCAGCCAGAAGACCCCGGAGAAGAGAAAGACCCCTGCGAGATAGCTTACGGGGATTCTCCAGTTGATGGTCTTGCGCCACAGGAGGTAGGCCCCGCCGATCAGGAGCATCAGGGCGGAGACCTGGCCGGTGAAACCGGCTGTGCGTCCCAGGAAGAGATCCGTGTAGGAAAAGTATTCTCGCACAAAGGCCGGGCCCTGGCTAGTGAAGACCTCCATGGGCGCGGAGGTGGTTGCCGGATCCGCCAGGGGCAGTATCCACTGGGCCATGTAGTCCGGATAGGAGAGCTGCAGGGCGACCCAGGCGACGAGCACCGAATTGAAGGGATTGCTCCCGTAGCCGCCGAAAACTTCCTTGCCCAGCAGGACCATGAGCAGGGTGCCCACGAGGATGGTCCACCAGGGCAGTCCGGGGGGAAGGATCAGGGCCAGCAGCAGGCCGCTGAACACGGCGTGCAGGTTGCCGAGCTCCAGCTTGCGTCCGGAGAGCCATTGACTCAGGCCCTCCCAGACCAGGGCGGAAACGACGGCGATAAGGACTCCGCGCACCACGTCTGCGCCGAAGAAATAGATCCCGAAAATGGTCGCGGGGAGCAGGGCGATGGTGAAATCCCGCATCATCGCGGTCAGGCTGTTTCCGCTGTGAACGTGCGGCGAAGGGGTCACGGTGAGTTTGAGCTCGCTCATACCGCCTCGCTCCTTAAATTGGTGGAAAGCCGGGATTTCCCCACCTGAATCCACTGCACCAGGGGAATGTTGACCGGGCAGACATAGGCGCAGCAACCGCACTCGATGCAGCTGAAGATGTCGTTGTCCGCGGCCATGTCCACGAATCCGGTGGAGGAATATCCGGACAAGAGAAAGGGCATCAGGCGCATGGGACAGACCTCCACGCAATAGCCGCACTTGACGCAGACTTCGGAGGAGTAGCTGATCTGGTCCTTGGCCCTGTGGAAGTGGATCTGATCCATTTCCTTGGTTACGGGATAGTCCAGGCTGGACAGGGCTGTTCCGGTCAGGGGACCGCCCACGATCACCTTGGCCACGTCCTCGCTTTCCCGGCCCAAGTGCTGGAGCAGGTGCCGGATGGGGCTGCCCAGGGGGACCAGGACATTGTTCTGTTCCTTGGGCTCGGGGCCGAGAACGGTGAGCGGCTTGTGCGTGTTGGGCTCGTCGTGGTTGACCACAGCCGCCAATGTGGAGGCTGTCTCCAGGCTGATGGACGCGATGCCCAACTCCAGGGGCGAGGACTCCATGGGGTATTCCTGGCCCGTTAAGGCTGAAACCAGCATGGGATCCTTGTACTGGGGGTGCTTGGCCCGGAGTGGAACCACGCGAACGGAGTCTGGGATGGGGATGTCCTTGTCCAGCAGGGGGAGACTCTGTTCATAGACCGCCAAATAGGTGGTCTCCGGCTGCAGCATGTGCTGCAGGAGCCGGATTCCCTCCATGGCCCGGCTGGTGTGATGCACCAGGAGAGCGGAGCGGGAGCCGAAGACGAAGAACTCGTCCAGGCTGTTGATGATCAGGGTTCGCACTCCCCGTTCCTGGGCTCGGATCAGCTTGCGCATCAGGGGCTGCGCCGGTCCGAAGTCGAGCACCCCGCTACCAAGGATCTTGTCCATGACAGGAGCCTTCTGGGCAGCCGGGGTTGTCTGCTCCGCCTCCTCAGAAGCGGCGAGGGTAAGGCAGGTGGTGATCGAGCCGTCCAGATGACGGAAGCCCTTGTTCACCTCCGTGATGTGGCCGGAGACCGGGCTCTGGATCGCGGTCTCGGAGCTCTGGCCCAGGATTTGCCCTCGCTGCACTGCAGCATCCTTTTTGAAAAGCGGTCTGCAGCCGGCTCCCTTGTGCTGTTTCATGGGAAGGAAGAATGTTTCCGGGAAAGGGACATGTTCGAAGGGCTGCGGCTCGGACCGGGAGGAGCTGGGCAGCAGGAGGCCACCGGAGAAGCTGCGCGGTCTCATAAGGCTCCTCGCTTTGCGTTGGCGTTGACGTGGGCGAACGGAGCACAGCCGGCACATGAGAATGTCCGCGCCGGTTGTGCGCGGTAGCCCTTGGAGCAAAAGGGTTCGCCGGCTGAAATGTTTTTTCCCGCTGCGAGTGGGCTTGTGCGCCGAGAACTCCGGGCAGTCCCGGACCAGTTCTGGCAGTCCCGTTTCGGCTTTTCGATAGTGGTTATTCAGCCCTATTGAATCCTATCGATCTTGTCAAGGGGATTGGTTCATTTCGGTGGAAATGTTGGCCCCTTGCGGCTTTTGCTCTTTGCAGGAAACCGCGGGAGGAGTCCCGAGAGGACCACCTTTTCCATTCTTCCCTGTAGAACAGGGATAACCCTGGAAGGAAGAGGAGGGCCTCGATTGACACAGTGGGTGACCTATATCAATATGGTATTAAAATCTGCCAGGATTGCGGTGTTCGTTCCTTGTCTTCTCCTCTTTTGTTTTGCCCCTGCGGGGGCGGTTTCGGGAAATTGCTCTCTACACCCGGAATTCCACGGATGATGTATGCCTGACAACCCCGAGGGAGTCGATCTGGTGGAGGTTGGACCGCGAGACGGCTTCCAGTCGGAAAACCGCATTCTGCCCACCTCGAACAAGAAAGAGGTGATCCAGGGCTTGCTCGAGTCGGGATTGCGCGAGATCCAGGCCGCCTCTTTCGTGAATCCGGAGAAAGTGCCCCAACTGGCGGACGCGGAGGAGCTCCTCGCAGCCTTGCCCCATTCCGAAGGGATTGCCTATACCGTTTTGACCCTGAATGCCAAAGGTGTGGAGCGGGCTCTAGGGAGCCCGGCGGATCGGATCGAGATCTCCCTCTCCCTGAGTGACGCGCACAGTCGCCGCAATACCGGAATGTCCAGGGAACAGGCCTTGAGGGAGGGCCAGGAGATGCTCGCCATGTGCCGTCGCGCGGGCAGGGCGGCCCGGATCAGCCTGCAGTGCGCCTTTGGCAGCGAGATGGATGGCCCGGTTCCTGCGCGCCTGGTCCGGGAGGCCGTGCTGCGGCTTGCGGGCACGGGCGCGGAGGAGATCGTGTTGGCGGATACTTCCGGACTGGCCGATCCTCCGGCGGTGGAGGAGCTGGTGACCATTCTGCGGGAGGCAGCTCCCGGGGTCGTTCCCGCCCTGCATTTACACGATACAAGGGGACTGGGTCTGGCCAACGCCCTCCGGGCCCTGCAGCTGGGAGTGAAACGCTTTGATACCGCTGTGGGCGGCATGGGCGGATGCCCTTTTCTCCCCGGAGCTGCCGGGAACATTCCCACGGAGGACACCGCCTACTTGTGCAGCAGGCTGGGCCGGGACAGCGGGATCGATCTGCGGCGGCTGGTTGAGGTGACTCGCCATCTCGAGGCCCTGTACGGCAAGGTGTTTCCCGCCAGAATCAGGTCCGGGACCCTGCCGCAGGAGTGAGGTGAATACCGCGGACCCGCGGGATAGCCGCGCCGCAGAGTGGGAGGTCTCCTTGTCCGACAGGTGAAGACCGGGCTGAAGGGATAAACGGTGTTCGCGCATCGGATAAACAGTGCCGCTCTCCACAGGAATCCCCGCAAGGAGGAGCCATGGATTTCGACCTGAACAAAGAGCAGGAGATGATTCGCAAGGAGGTGCGTAAGTTCGCCAGAAAGGAGATAGCTCCCGTAGCCGCGGAACTGGATCAGCGGGAAGAGTTCTCCCCGGAGCTTACCCGGAAGATGGGGGAAATCGGGCTCTTCGGCATGATTGTCCCCGACCGCTACGAGGGGCAGGAAATGGATTATCTGGCCTATATTCTGGCGGTGGAGGAGCTGGCCCGTGTGGACGGCTCCCAGGCCGCCACCGTTGCCGCGGGCAATTCCCTGGGCATCGGTCCCATTTACTACTTCGGCACGGAGGAACAGAAGAAGCGCTATCTGCCCAAGCTTTGCCGCGGCGAGGCCCTGTGGGGATTCGGCCTGACCGAGCCGGGAGCGGGATCGGACGCCGGAGGGAGCCGGACCACCGCGGTCAAGGACGGAGGGGAATGGGTCATCAACGGATCCAAGATCTTTATCACCAACGCGGCCTGCGAGATGACCCTGGGGGTGACCGTCCAGGCGGTTACGGGCACCAGGGAAAGCGGCAAGCCGGAGTATACCTGTTTTCTGGTGGAGCAGGGCACTAAAGGGTTCCAGGCCACGCCCATGCACGGTAAGATGATGTGGCGGGCCTCCAATACCGCCGAGCTCTACCTGGACGATGTCCGGGTCCCCGAAGAGAACGTCCTGGGCAGGCAGGGGGACGGATTCCACCAGATGCTGCAGACCCTGGACGGAGGGCGGCTTTCCATAGCCGCCATGGGGCTCGGCGGATCCCAGGGGGCGTACGAAAAGGCCCTTAGCTACGCCAAAAGCCGGGTGCAATTCGGACAGCCCATTTCCAAGTTCCAGGCGGTGGGCTTCAAGCTGGCGGACAGCGCCATGGAGATCGAATTGGCCCGCAATCTCCTGTACAAGGCCTGCTGGTTGCGCGACAACGATCGTCCCTTCGCCAAGGAGGCGGCGATGGCCAAGCTCTATTGCTCCGAAGCCATGAACCGCATCGTGGACAGGGCCGTGCAGGTCCACGGCGGATACGGGCTGATGCAGGACTATGGTGTGGAGCGGTTCTACAGGGATCAGAAGCTCTTGGAAATCGGGGAGGGGACCTCCGAGGTGCAGCGGATCGTGATCTCCCGCTATATCGGGTGCTGACCCTTCGGAGGGCCTTTCGCCAGCTCGCTCGGGGATGGAAATGAGCTCCGGAAAAGCCGGTGGATTGACCGGCGGGAGGCAGGGGATGATGAATCAAGACGCGCTTGTGGTGGAAGAACGGGACCAGGTCTGTCAGATGACCCTGAACCGGCCCGAGGCGATGAACGCCCTGAACATGGATCTGTTGCTCGCCCTGCAGGAGCAGGTTCATGCCCTGCGTAAGCGCAGGGACATCAGGGTCCTGATCATCACCGGAGCAGGGGAGAAGGCGTTCTGTGCCGGGGCCGATCTGAAGGAGCGGGCCGGGATGAGTCAGGAGCAGGTCAAGGAGTACATCCACACCATCCGCAATCTGTTCAGCGCGGTGGAGGACTTGAACAAGCCGGTGATCGCCGCGGTCAACGGCGTGGCCCTGGGGGGAGGCACGGAGCTGGCCCTGGCCTGCGATATCCGCTTTGCCGCGGAAACGGCGACCATGGGCCTGACTGAAACCAAGCTGGCCATCATTCCCGGAGCGGGCGGAACCCAGCGCCTGCCGCGCATTGTGGGCCGGAGCCGGGCCAAGGAGATGATCCTCACCGGTCGCCGCGTCGAGGCCGCGGAAGCGGAACGGATCGGGCTGGTGACCGAGGTGTGTTCCCCGGAGGAACTGATCCCCAGGTGCCGGAAAACCGCCGGGGCCATCGCCGAGAACGGCCCCGTGGCGGTGGAGCAGGCCAAGTTCGCCATCAACAAGGGGATGGAGACGGATATGGCCACGGGCCTGGCCATCGAGTCGGCTTCCTACTGGGTCACCATCCCCACCGAGGATCGTTTGGAGGGATTGCGGGCCTTCAAGGAGAAGCGAAAGCCCCGCTATACAGGCCGGTGACCCTCATGCCTGCGTAGACGCAGGCACAACCAAGCATGAAAATGTGTAGAGCGAAGGCAGGCGGGGCGCTTGAGCGCCGGTTTCATCCCGGGCTTCATATGACGGGGCTAGCAGCACCTGCCCGAATCCAGGACAACCAAGCCTGTTCGAGGCAGGATTCTCGTTTGAGCTTTGGGTGGTCCATTTCACCAATACTCCTGTTTATTGCGGTATGAACAAAGTGATGGTGCTATATGAAGCCCAGCCCAAGCGGCCCCGCCTGCCTTCGCTTTTTTGTTGTATTTCAAAAAGTTGGGCCCGTTCTCATACAAAAAAAATCGCAGCAGCATCGAGGTGGCCATGACCGAGCGCAGCTCCACGACCCAAGTCGACTGGGAGGCCGAAGAGAGGAAGCTGGACGATCTTCTGGAACACGCCTTCTGGCCCGGCGGCCAGAAGGCTATCGACCGGCTGCGGAAGCAGGGCAAGCGTCCGGTGCGGGAACTGATCGAGCGCCTGATCGATGAGGGGACCCAGTTCTACGAATTCAGCCGCATCGCCGGATTCGGGATGAACTACCCGGACACCGAGGATGTCCCCTGTGCCGGGATCGTGACCGGAATGGGCAAGATCCACGGGAACTGGACCGTGATCCTGGCCAATGACAGCCGGGTCAAGGCAGGGGCCTATTTCCCCATCACCCTGAAGAAGCACCTCCGGGCCCAGGCCATCGCGGAGCAATGCGGCCTGAACTGCGTCTATATCGCGGACTCCGCCGGGGCCTATCTGCCCATGCAGGCGGAGGTCTTCCCCGACGACCAGCACTTCGGCTCGCTCTTCTACAACATGGCCCGTATGTCCGCCAAGGGAATGAAGCAGGTCACCATGAGCACTGGGGGCAACACCGCAGGCGGGGCCTATATCGTGTTCATGGCCTGCCAGGCGGTGATGGTGGACAAGCTGGCCTATTCCTTTCTGGGCGGGCCGCCCCTGGTTAAGATGGCCACAGGCGAGGACATCACCGCGGAGGAGCTGGGGGGCGCGGACGTGCATACTCGCATCTCCGGAGGGGCGGATTCCTTTGCGGCAACGCAGGAGGATGGCATCGACAAGATCCGGGAAATCCTCTCCCTGGAGCCGCCCCAGACGCTGCAGATCCGCCGCTATCCGGAAAAGCCGCCCCAGGTTCCCGCGGAGAGCATCTACGACAACCTTCCGGCGGTGAATCACGGACTGGACGCGCGCGCCTTCCTGCGCACCATCGGGGATGAGAGCGAGTTCATCGAGTACAAGCGCCGCTACGCCCCGGGCAAAGGGGATAATATTGTCACCGGCAGGATTAGGCTCAAGGGGATCCCGGTCGGGGTGGTGGCCTCGAACAAGGTGGGCATCATCTTCACCGAGGCGGCGGAGAAGGCAACGGAATGGATCGTCCGCTGCAGCCAGGAGAAGATCCCGCTCCTCTTCGTGCAGAACTCGCCCGGGTACATGGTCGGGTCCGACTCGGAGCACATGGGCATCGGCAAGTTCGGGGCCAACATGGTCCGCGCCGTGGCCTGCGCCCAGGTGCCCCGCATCCAGCTGGTCATCGGCCCGGATCACGGAGCGGCCAACTACGGCATGTGCGGCCGGGCCTACAGGCCCCATTTCCTCTTTTCCACCATGCGTTCCCGGACCTCGGTCATGAGCGGACGCAGCGCCGCAGGGGTCATGCTCTCCATCGAGAAGCGAAAGCGCGAGTCCCAGGGCAATCCCATGAGCAGGGAGGAGGAGCAGGAGTTCCAGAACCGGATGATCCAGAAGTACGACGGGGAGGCCCATCCCTTCTTCTGCTCCGCAAGGCTGTTCAACGATCGCGTGCTCAAGTTCTCCGAGATCCGGGACTGGCTGGCCACCGCCTTCGAGGTGAGCCTGCTGCAGCCCATAGGCGAGCCCGGTTTCGGGAATTTCCGGTTCTAGAGAAGGCTCTGGGCATGGGTGAAGGCCGATAGTCTGTCTGGAGACAGGCGACAGCTTGTCGGGATATAGTTTCGAGCAAGTGGACAGACAGTAAAAACGGAATCGACATGAGCCAAGGAGAACCGATATGAGCGAACACGATCTGTGGACTATCTTCCCCCGCATGCCACGCAAGGTGACCATCGGGGACATCACCGTCCGCGACGGGTTCCAGCACGAGGAGAAGTTCATCTCCACCGAGGCCAAGAAGTACTATGCGGAAAACCTCATCTTCGCCGGATGCCGCTCCATCGAGGTGACCAACCTGGGCAGCCCCTATATCGTGCCCCAGTTCAGCGACGCGGAGGAGGTGATGGCCTACCTGCGCAGCGAGCGCTTCCAAAAGCGCTGCGCCAAGAGGGGGGTGGACCCGGAGCAGGTCTGCCTCACCTGCGTCACCATCCGCGAGCCGGCGGTGGACCGGGCCATCGAGCTCAAGGAGCGGGGCATCGGTCCGGACCGGGTGCTCATGATGGTCTCCACCGAGGAGGAGCACCACTTTGCCAATTCGGGGACCACTTTGCCCGAATACTGGGAGGAGGCGGAGCGCTGCATCAAGAAGTGCGATGATGCCGGGATCAAGATGTGCGGCACGGTGAGCACCATCTGGGGCAGTCCCATTACCGGGGCCACCGAGCTCAGGGACGCGGTGGAGTTCACCAAGCGCTGGCTGGAGCTCGGGGCCCACGACGTGGAGCACGCGGACCACGACGGCAGCGCATCGGCCCCGGAGGTCTATCGCTACTTTTCCATGATCCTGGACGAAATCCCGGATACGGAGCGCCACATCGCCCATTTCCACGAAACGAGGCGCATGGCGCCTGCCTCCGTCCTGGCCGCCCTGCAGGCCGGAATCACCAACTACGAGGCGACCATGGGCGGCTTGGGGGGCCAGCCGGCCAATTTCCTCGACGACCGTCCGGTTCCGGGTACAGGGGAGTACTACTATAGCGATCCGCGGTTTGTGGGGCTCCTCTGCCTGGAGGATCTTCTGGTCCAGGTGGACGAGATGGGCATCGAGCACGGCTACGACGTGGACCGTATCCTCAGGCTGGGTCAGCTTTTGGAGAAGACAGTGGGCCGGAAGCTCCGCTCAGAGGCCGTGGTCCACGGCCGCAAGGAGACACGGGGCCATCCAGAGTTCGCCCGTCCCGGGTTGAAGGGCAAGAAGGAAAAGCGCGGCGAAAGCCCGGCGCAAAAGATCCCGGCCCATTGGAAGGATCAGGCGGAGGTGCCGGACTGGGCCAAGGGGTAGGCCGAGTCTTTCGGAGCCGCGTGCGGGGGCTATGGGAAATCAAGGAGTGCTTATGCAGGGGAAGGATAAAACGCCCTATGTGAACGTGGATTATTTCGAGGATCTGACAGGGGACATTGAGGAGTCCCCGGAACAGGAGCTCCAGGAGGTGGGAAGCCGAATGCGGCAGCTCCGCAGGGACAAGGGGCTTTCCCTCCAGGAGCTCTCCCGTCTCGCAGGCATCGATACGAAGACCCTGTCCCGCATCGAGGAGGGCGAGCTTCAGCCGCAGCTGGGCACTGTCCTCAAGCTGTCCAAATCCCTGGAGGGTGATCTGGGAACCCTGATCTCCGGCCAGGGGGACAAGCCCTATGCGATAACGCGCAAGTCGGAGCGCAAAAGGGTGATCCGTTCCAACAGGGCGGAGAGCAAACAGGCCCAGGACGCGTACAAGAGTCTGGCCCCGGAGGTGCAGGGCAGGCACATGGAGCCCCTGATGGTCAGGTTGAGGCCCGATCCGGAAGAGGAACCCTCGGTTCACCAGGGCGAGGAATTCATTTTCGTCCTGGAGGGAACCGTCCTGCTCAAGATGGGGCAGGAGCGCTTCGAGCTGGAGCCGGGGGACAGCGCCTACTATCAGTCCTCGCAGCCCCATCACGTGGCCGCGGCCAATGATTCGGCCACGATCCTGGCAGTGATCTACGAAGCGAAAAGGGAGGCCTGATCATGTCCCGGATGCTTTGGCAGCCATCCCAGGAGCGGATC
>JAIPDU010000027.1 GCA_021737525.1 Desulfohalobiaceae bacterium
CGAAATCTCCATCATGAGCCCCATCGAGCCCTGCCCGGATCCGCAGGCCGTTGTACCCGGACGGCACGGCCTGGTGATCCAGAAGGGGGTCCATTCCGGCCTGCTGCTGCCCCAGGTGGCCTCGGAGAACGGCTGGGACAGGGAAACCTTTCTGTCCCAGACCTGTCTCAAGGCGGGACTGCCCCCCAATTGCTGGCAAAGCGGCAAGGCCCAGCTGTTCTGGTTCGAGGCGGAGGTGTTCTAGTCTTTCCCTCCTCGGCCGATCCGGATCGCTTCAGGCCAGGATCAACAGATTGTCATTGCCTGCGTTGTGTACCGCCTCTATTCCGATGCCGCGGTCAAAGGTGACCAGCCTGCCCCGGTTGTGGACAGCCAGGGCCAGAAGATATACATCCGTGACCTCCCTGTGGGCCAGGATATAGGACCAGTTGAATACTTGAGTATCCAGAAGGCTGATCTCATCAGGCCAGAACTGGTGTTCTTCCCCGGCCGCTGCTTCCTCCACTCTTGCAGCGACCTGGCTTGCCGGAAATGGATTGGGATATCCCGGATGGGACATGATCCGAATGCATCCATTTTGTGTTATGGGGCAGGAGGCCCACCCGTGCTGAGCAGCGCTTTCCAGCCAGTCCATGGCCAAGCCGTGATGGACATGTCCCGCATCCAGCAGGGCAATGAGTACATTCACATCCAATAGGGCCCGCACTTACAATCCCTCCTCATCTCTTATTGTGTCTATTTGCTCGTTTGAGATTAGCTCACCCCGGGGCGGGAAAGGGCGAAATCCAGCCACCGCTTTTCGGGGTTCGCCATTCTGCCGGAAATTCTTGGAAGTCAAGGCCTCTCTGGCCAAGCGAGAAAGAATTTTTCCGGTGGAAACGCGTTCCTTCCGGGCGAGCTCCTTGACCGTGGCCAGAATGTCATCTTCAATATTCAGCGTAGTACGCATAGACTCACCTCCTGATCTCATCATGGTTTAGTTATTATATATGATGCTAATGCATCACGGCATCGATGTCAAAAAAAGGGGGCCCATATCGCACGGCTTTATCCTCCTCGACCGGCAGGCACCGGGTAAGGCCTTCAAGCTCCAGGGCCGGCACCTCGGCAGCGGATCCGCTATGCTGGTCTACCTGACCGTCCACGGGCCTACGACACGACAGCCGGGCCTCAAGCGGACCGATTTCTGGGGGAGTGACAAAAAGTTCACGCGATTGTGATACGCTCGTAACAGAGCCGGGCGATACAGGGGGTGTTTTCAGGGGATGACTTTGAGCAACCAAGCAACCAACGAGATCAAGGAGGCAGGTATGAAGAGGACCATGAAGAGGTTGGCTGCGGCTGTTGCGGCCGCGACCATCCTGTTGGCCTTTGGGGCGGGCAATGTTCAGGCCAGGGATCAGATTCGCATCGTGGGCTCGAGCACGGTGTATCCCTTCGCCAGCTATGTCTGCGAGGAGTTCGGGGCGACCACCCAGTACCCCACCCCGGTGATCGAATCCACCGGCTCCGGCGGTGGGCTGAAGCTCTTTTCCGAAGGCGTTTCCCTGGGCACTCCGGACATCTCCAATGCATCCAGACAGATGAAGCTGAGCGAATACGAGCGATGCATGGAGAACGGGGTGGAGAGGATCCACGAGGTGGTCTTCGGGTACGACGGTATATCCCTTTGCGAAAACAAGGCCAATCCCGGCCTGAACCTGAGCCTCAAGGAGCTCGCCCTGGCGGTGGCTGCCAAGGTGCCTCAGAACGGAAAGCTGGTGAAGAACCCCTATGAATACTGGGATCAGATCGATTCCGACCTGCCGCACCGGGAGATCCTGATCTACGGCCCGCCCACCACCTCCGGGACCAGGGACGCCTTCGAGGATTTGGTCATGGAGACGGCCACCAAGGAAATGGCCGGTTATGACGGGGCCTATACCAATATCCGGCAGGACGGGCTCTATGTGCCCTCCGGGGAGAACGACAACCTCATCGTGCAGCGCCTGAACAAGAACAAGGACGCCATGGGCATCTTCGGGTACAGCTACCTGGACAACAACCGGGGCAAGATCCAGCCAGTGACCATCGACGGTGTGGAGCCCACCACGGAGAGCATCTCCTCCGGGAAATATCCCGTGGCCAGGGACCTCTATTTCTACGTCAAGCTGGATCATCTGGGCAAGGTATCCGGATTGAAGGAATACGTGGATCTCTTCCTGAGCCGGAAGATGATCGGTGATCGGGGCTACCTCAAGCGGCAGGGCCTGATCCCCATGCCCAAGAAGATGCGCGAGCAGGAGCGCAAGGAGTGGAAAAACCGGGAGCTGCTCCAGAAGTCCGACCTGAAATAAAAATTGGAGCGTCCCCGCGCGCGGACCCGCCGGCTCTCTTTCGGAGGCCGGCGGGTCTTGAATTCTTGGCTCCACGCGGGTATGATCCCCTGCGGTTTATGCGGGGCAGGGACGGTTGACATGCCGCCTTCTGTCAGCTCCCGCGCTGCACGGAGGCCAAGCAAGGAACCCCGGAGGTGCCGCCACGTGACCCTGGAGTATATCCTCCTGCTCTTCTTCGCCGGCCTGATCCCCCTGGCCTACGCCGCCTTCTTCCTGGGCAGGCGCATGGCGGAGGCGGACCTGGAGCGGGGATACAGGCTCAATTCCCCACCCTCCTTCTACGGCTGGTACGTGATCGTCTGGATGTTCCTCCCGGCCATCGCCGTGTCCGCCGTGTTCGCCATCCTGCACATGGCCGGGATTCTTTCCGTCCCCCTGCCAGTGGTCCTGGTGGGATTTTTGGCCCTTTTCGCTGGGGGTGGCGGACTGGCTCTGCGCCACGTGCGCGCCTCCCTGCGGGCACGCAAGATCGTGGAGGACGTGATCCGGTGGCTGCTCTTTATCGCCACCTGCATCTCCATATTCACCACTGTCGGTATTGTGCTCTCCGTGGTTTTCGAGGCGGTCAAGTTCTTCAACATGGTCAGCCTGTGGGAGTTCCTCACCGGAACCACCTGGTCTCCGGGATCCGCCTTCCTGGAAGGCGCCGGAAGAGGAGCGGAGCAGACCTCCCAGGCGGAGTTCGGATCAGTGCCCATCTTCGCGGGCACGTTCATGATCACCTTCATCGCCATGTGCGTGGCCCTGCCTGTGGGCCTTTTCTCCGCCATCTTCATGTCCGAGTACGCCGGAAGGAACCTCCGGGGAGTCGCCAAGCCCGCCCTGGAGGTCCTGGCCGGGATTCCCACGGTGGTTTACGGCTTTTTCGCGGCCATTACCGTGAGCCCCTTCGTCGTCACTGTCGCGGAAAGTCTGGGGCTGGATGCGGCGTACACCAACGCCCTGTCCCCTGGGATCGTTATGGGGATCATGATCATTCCCTTCATCTCCTCCCTGTCCGACGACGTGATCAGCTCCATCCCCCAGAGCCTGCGCGAGGGATCCTTCGCCCTGGGCACGACCCGCTCGGAGACGATCAAAAGCGTCGTTCTGCCCGCCGCCTTTCCCGGGATCGTATCCGCCTTTCTCCTCGGCGTGTCCCGGGCGCTGGGCGAGACCATGATAGTGGTCATGGCCGCGGGGCTGCGTCCCAACCTGACCTGGAACCCCCTGGAGGGGATGACCACGGTCACCGTGCGCATCGTGGACGCCCTGACCGGGGACCTGGCCTTCGACAGCGCGGAGACGTTGTCTGCATTCGCCCTGGGGCTCACCCTGCTGGTGGTGACCTTGATGCTCAACATCGTCTCCTCCATCGTCATTCGCCGCTTCAAGCAGCAATATGAAATGTAGGCGCCTATGGATCCAAACAGCCTGAAAAGAACCCGGATGCGCTATCGCAGTGAGCGGCGTTTCAAGCTCTACTGCGCAATGGCCCTTGTTCTGGCGGGCGTCTTTCTGGTGATTTTCTTCGCGGACATCATCAGCAAGGGGTATCCAGCCTTCTGGCAGGCCCAGATCAAGGTGGACGTGAGCTATACCCAGGACGTGAAGGAGCTTCCCTTTCTGGCGGTTGGGGAGGACGTGTCCGAGTTGATCAGTCGTTCCTGGTTCAGGCAGCTTCCCCGCAAGCTGAACGAGCACCCCGAGCTGATCGGGACCACCCGGAGCAAATGGGTCCTGGCCGACGGAGCGGTGGACCAGTATCTCAAGGACAAGCCCAACGGACTGGACAAGGAGCAAAAAAACCTGGTGGACCGTCTCCGGAATCAGGATCGGACCAAGCTCGCCTTCAACACCTACTTCTTTACCCAGGGCGACTCCAAGCTGCCGGAGTCCTCGGGGATCTTTTCAGCTGCTGTGGGTACTGTCTACGTAATGATCGTGACCATGGCCTTCAGCCTGCCCACGGGAGTGCTCACCGCGATCTATCTGGAGGAGTTCGCCAGGGACAATTGGCTCACCCGGGCCATCGAGGTGAACATCAACAATCTGGCGGCCATCCCATCCATCCTTTACGGCCTGCTGGGCCTGGCCATCTTCATCAACTACGTGGGCATACCCCGTTCCTCAGCGCTTGCCGGGGGCCTAACTCTGGGGCTCATGAGCCTGCCGGTGATCATTATCAGCAGCCGAGCCGCCCTGAGGGCGGTGCCGGACTCCATACGCGAAGCCGCCTTCGGGGTGGGGGCCTCCAGGTGGCAGGTGGTCTCGCACCACGTTCTGCCCATGTCTCTCCCCGGGATTCTTACGGGGTCCATCATCGCCCTGGCCCAGGCCATGGGCGAAACTGCGCCCCTGCTCCTCGTGGGCATGATGGCCTTCATCCCCGAGGCTCCCAGCGGATTTACCGATGCGGCCACGGTCATGCCGGCGCAGATCTACACCTGGTCCTCCGCCGCGCTCAGGCCCTATGCGGAACGCACCGCCGCCGCGATCCTCGTTCTTCTGGCGGTGCTCATTCTGCTCAATCTGACAGCGGTTTTTTTGAGGAAGCGGTATGAGCGAACATGGTAGCCGGCATGGCGCGTCGAGGTTGATTTTGCTCGTGGAGGACGAACCGGATATTTTGAATCTTTTGCAGTACCATTTTCAGGAGCGGGGCTACGCCACCGCCACTGCCGGAGACGGAGCCACGGCTCTGGATCAACTGCGACGCCAGCGCCCGGATCTGGTGATTCTCGATCTCATGCTCCCGGACATGCACGGACTGACCCTGTGCAAGCGCATCCGATCCGATCCGGAGACGGAAAGCGTCCCGGTGCTCATGCTGACCGCCCTGGGCGGAGAAGAGGATCGGATCACGGGATTCGAGACCGGCGCGGACGACTACGTGGTCAAGCCCTTCAGCCCCCGGGAGCTGCTTTTGCGGGCGGAGAGCCTTTTGAGCCGGACCTACGGGAGGTCCAGGGACGCAGCCGAGGACGCGGTATATCAGTGCGGGGAGATGCGCGTGGAAATGGGGGCCTATCGGGTGCTTGTCGAGGGCGAGGACGCCGGGCTGACCACCACGGAATTTTCCCTTTTGAAGGCCCTGCTCCAGGCCCATGGACGAGTGCTCAGCCGGGAGCAGCTCCTGGAGCGAGTCTGGGGATATGAATTCGCGGGATACGACCGCACAGTGGACACGCATCTGCATCGGATGCGGCACAAGCTGGGCCCCTATGCCGCCTGCATCCAGACGGTCAGGGGAGTGGGCTACCGTTTCAACGCGGGAATGGGTTTCTCATGCTGAGCTATAAACGACAGCTTCTGGCGGGGCTTGCCCTCGTCCTGATCGGCGTTCTGGCGGTAGGCTATGTCCTGTTCCGGAGCGCCGTGGAGGATGCGGTCCTGGAGCAGGCCCGTAAGGTGGCCGAGGAGCAGCTGAGGACGGCGGCATATGCCCTCAGACATGTTGAGCAAGGGTCTGTCGAGGAACGGCTCCATGCTCTGGGACGCCGCAGCAACGCGCGTTTGAGCCTGATTGACGAGGATGGACGTATACTTGTAGACACCGCTTTCTCCGCCTCGGAGTCGGGCGAGGCGGATGGGGAAAGACCCGAGATAGAAGAGGCCTCCCGCACGGGCACGGGGCACAGCATCCGCTACAGTCCGCCGGTGCATCTCACGTTTCTCTTCGTGGCACTGGAAGTGGAGGGCATTGGCGTTGCGGAACAAGGGTACCTCAGGCTGGGGAAGGCCTATGGCCCCTTGAGGGACCGGATCGCGGAGAGAACCTACCGTTTTTTCTGGTTGATCGGGATTGGGCTGGTTTTGCTCCTGCCTGTGTATTTCTTCCTCCATCGGAGACTGAGCCGGGAGATAGGCCGCATTTCGCAGGAGGTGGAGACAATCGGCAGTCATGCGGGCCACACGAGTTATGCCAAGCTGAGCGAGTTCTCCCCCATGATCAAGAGCATCAACAGGATATCGCAACAGACGAGGGATTATCTGGAACAGCTCTCTGTTCAGCGGGACGAGGGGGAGGCCATTTTCAACGGCTTGGCCGACGGTGTGGCTGTGATCGATTCCGCTGGGAGAATACGCCGTTATAACCGGGCCATGACGGAGATCGTGCGTTCCCGGCAGGATCTGTTCGGGCGCTTGCCCATCGAATGCATCCCCAGCACCGAGCTGCAGGACGCAGTGGAAGAGATGCTGAAAAGTCAAAAGGCGGACAGCGGGCGCAGCTTGTACGTCACCTTTTACAATCAGTCCCATTTCGAGGCCGCGCTGCTGCCCATCGTCTTCGAACAGAGCAGGGCCATGGAAGTCATGCTCGTCCTGCACGACGTGACCGACCTCAAGCGCCTGGAGCAGGCTCGCAAGGATTTTGTGGCCAATATTTCCCACGAGCTGCGGACGCCGATCACCTCCATCAAGGGCTATACCGAAACACTGCTCCATTCTCCGCCCAAGGAGGGTCAGGCCCTGAGCTCCTTCTTGAGAGTTGTGGAAAAGAACGTGGAAAACCTGGAGCGACTGGTGGACAACCTGGTCCACTTGAGCCGGGCCGAAGCCGCGGAGGACAGTGAGGGAGCCCTCACCGAGGAGGTAGGTCTCAGCCAAGTGCTGGATGCCGCCTGGCAGGTCTGTGCCCCCCTTGCCCAGCGCAAGGGCGTCGGTCTGGACCAAAGGGTTCCGGAGACAGAGGAACCTTTCGTGCTGGGGAACAAGGAACAATTGATCCGGGTTGTGCTCAATCTGTTGGACAATGCCATCAAATACAGCCCTGAGGGCGGACGGATCGAAGTGCGGATCCAGGATCTGGGGGACCAGTGGCAGGTGGTGGTGGAAGACGGAGGCCCCGGCATCTCCCCGGGACTGCAGTCGCGCATCTTCGAGCGCTTTTATCGCGGAGAGACGGGACGGACCGGGGTTGTCGGCGGCACAGGCCTGGGATTGTCCATTTGCAAGCACATCCTGCAACGGCACAGGGGAGAAATTACAGTGGAGAGCCCAGTCCCCGGAGGGGTGGAAGGGGCGCATTTCGCCTTCTCCCTGGCCAAGCACCGGCCGCGGACGGAACCAAGCGAAGAGGAATAAGTCCATGAACGACGCGCAGGTCAAGATGGCCACACGGGAGCTCAATGTCTACTACGGCGAGCACCGCGCCTTGCAGGATGTGAGCATCCCGTTTTACGCTCATCAGGTCACTGCTCTCATCGGTCCTTCGGGGTGCGGCAAGAGCACCTACATCCGCTGCCTGAACCGGATGAACGATCTGGTTCCCAACAGCCGGATCGAGGGCGAGGTCTATCTGGACCGGGAGGAGATCTACAGCACGAGCATGGACGCGGTCGAGCTCAGACGCAGGGTGGGGATGGTCTTTCAAAAGCCCAATCCCTTCCCCAAGAGCGTGTACGAGAACGTGGCCTACGCGCCCCGGATTCACGGCTTGGCCCGAAAGGGCACGGAGATGGATCAGTTGGTGGAGACTTCGCTTCGCAAGGCGGGTCTGTGGGAGGAAGTCGGGGACAGACTGAGCCTGCCGGCGACCTCGCTTTCCGGGGGCCAGCAGCAGAGGCTGTGCATCGCGCGGGCACTGGCCGTGGAGCCCGAGGTTCTGCTCATGGACGAGCCTGCCTCGGCCCTGGATCCCATTGCCACCCAGAAGATCGAGGATCTGATCTATGAGCTCAAGAGCAGGCTGACCATTATCATCGTGACGCACAATATGCAGCAGGCGTCCCGGGTATCGGATCGTACGGCCTTTTTCTACATGGGCGAGGTTGTCGAGGTCGACGATACGCAGACCCTGTTCACCCGACCCTCCAAGAAGCAGACAGAAGAATATATCACCGGACGCTTCGGGTGAAGTTCCAGGAGACAGGAAACACATGGCGGGGAGCGGGGACGGCCATCAGACGGCAGTCCCCTCGTCCCGCCTCCTCAATAAGGAGCCCGTATGCCGGAGACGCATTTTGAACAGGAGCTGGAGAAGCTGGAAGTGACCATCATGAGGATGTTCACCCTCACGGAGCGGAGCCTGAACAAGGCGATTATCGCCATGGGCGAGCGCGACGATGACAGGGCGCAGGAAGTGATCGAGGAGGATGAGCAGCTGAACAACCTGGAAGTGGAAGTGGACGACATCACTTTGCACATCCTGGCCCTCTGGCAGCCGGTGGCCAAGGATCTCAGGTTCATCACAGGGTGTTCCCGGATCGCCACGAATCTGGAGCGTATCGGGGATCAGGCGACCAATATCTGCGAACGGGTGCTCATGCTCAACCAAAAGCCCAAGCTGGACTTGATGAACAGCGTGGAGGCCCTCGCGGAAAAGGCCCTGACCATGTTCAGGAATGTGATAGGGGCCTTCTCCGATCAGGACAGCGAGGCCGCCATGCAGGTCTGCCGGACTGATTCCGATGTAGACGACATGAATATTCGTATCATGCGCAAGCTCATCGACTTCATGATCACCGAGAACGTGATCGTGGAAAGGGCGGTGCATTGCATCATCATCGCCAATGCCCTGGAAAGAGTGGGAGATCTGTCCACGAACATCGGCGAGGATGTGGTTTTCATCTCTCGCGGCATTAATGTCAAGCACTGCGACAACTACGACCGCTTCTCCTTCTAGCAGGATCCCGGGGCGGGAAGGACCGTTTCTTCACCCGTCCCGGACTCTTCCCCACTAGGGCGATTCGGGGCTTCGAATCCCGGTTCCCCCGGCCGGGGACGCGGCTTTTCTCCCGCTCTGCCTGGCTGCGATGTCCTCCCGTTGTTTCAGGATGTTGTAGTACTTCATGATCCGCTTGACGTAGCGCACGGGCTCGGTGCCGCGGGCGTAACCGTAGCGGGTCCGGCTGTAGTACTCCTTGATCCGGAGCAGGGGCAGGGCCTTGCTCAGGCCGGACCACTGCTGTGGATCGTATCCCTCTTGCCGGGCGATCTTTTGCGCGTCGCGTACGTGGCCGTAACCGATGTTGTAGCTGGCTAGGGCGAACTTGAAGCGATCCAGTCCGGAGAGCTCATCCCACCGTTGGTAGAGGCGATCCAGATACTTGACCCCCGCCCGGATGCTCTGTTCCGGGTCCATCCTGTTGGTGATGCCCATCTCCCTGGCGGTTATCTGCGTGACCTGCATCAGGCCGCGCACACCGGTATAGCTGTGCGCGCTGGGGTCGAAGTGCGATTCCTGATAGACCACTGCTGCGATGAGCTTCCAGTCGAAGCCGTACTTTCGGGCCTCTTTCTTGATTATGTCCTTGAAGCGGGGAAGCCTGGTTTCCAGCCGCTGATGATACTTGATCAGGTCCACATAGTCGAAGATGTGCACGTCCGCATAGTAGCGTTCGTGGATCTTGGCGAAGGTCCCGTTTTCCTTGATCTTGTCCAGGAAGGCATTGATTTCCCGCAAGAGCTGGGTGTTCCCTTTGTCTACGGCCCAGCCCAGGGACTGCTCCTCCTCGATGGGGAAGGCGATCCGGATGCTCGGGTAATAGCGGCGATTGAGCATGGCGATGTTGGAGTCCGCCACCGTGATCCGGATCCTTTTCCGGGCCACCCTGCGGATGAGCTCTTCCGTGGGCAGGTCTCCGTGCCGCTCGATGTCTATGTTCATATCCTCGCGCTGGTTGAGCTCCTCGAGGCGCTGTTCGTAGGTCGTCCCGGGGCGAACGTGGACTGTTTTCCCGTCCAGGTCGGAGAGCCCCCGTATGGCACGATCTCCGCGGTGGACCACGATCTGCTGCTGGACAGTGAGATAGCCCCGGGAGAAGTCCGCCTCTTCCTTCCGCTGGTCCGTGATTGTGAGTCCGGCGCCAATGAAATCGCCCCTGCCCTGGTTCAGCTTGGGGATCATCTGATCCCAGGCCGGGGTGATGACCTTGAGCTCGACTCCGAGGTGATCGCTGAAGCGCTTGGCCAGATCGTATTCGAAGCCCGCGGGCTTGTCCCGATAGATGTAATAGCAGTTGGCGTTGTTCCGGGTGATGAGGGTGATGGAGCCTCGCTCCTTGATGGCGTCGAGCGAGGAATCCCGTTCCCCGCCGCAGCCCACGGGGAAAAGACTGATCGCTGCGGTGCAAAGAAGCAGGGCAGGGATGAGGGCTCGCCGCATGAAGAGCATACTGCCTCCTATTTGACGAGCATGACCGGACAGGGAGCCAGTATGCCCACCTTGTGGCTTATGGTGCCCCAGCCTTCGGCGGGATTGTCCGGATCAATCCGGTGCGAGCTGAGCACGGCAAGATCCACCTGATTTTCCCGAGCGAAACGAACGATCTCTTCCACCCGGGATCCGACGAGGATGTGTTTTTCCACGGGAAGCCGGGTGTCACGGGCGATGTCCTCGAAACGGTCCCGGGCCCGGGCCTTGAGATCCTCGTAGAAATCGGAGAAATCCTCCTCCTCGTCTTCCACGACTTTCTGGATGACATGCAAAAGGGAGATTTTGCCCTCCTGTTCTTCCCCGGAGAAGCAGTTGGTATGCATGTCCATGGCGAGCTGGATCGCTCCGGCGGAGCGCTCGGTCAGATCCGTAGGCACCAGAATGTGCCGGAACATGGTCTTTTCTCCTTAAACTGGCTTTTTTTGCATGATACGCTTATTGATTCAGATCCGTGAAAGCCACCACGGGGTTTTTCCTGCCTATTCGAAATGGGTAGTGAACTCTTCAGAAAATATCTTTATGCGGATCTGAATCAATAAGCGTTTGCATGAAAAAGTATCCCATGTGCTGAATTTCAAGGTGAAGTTGACAAGCGAGTTGGGTTTATAAATCACCTTAAAATCCGCCTAAAAGTAGACGGAGCGGGGTTTCTTGCGCCTGATCCGGCCCAGGATGAAG
The DNA here is from genome assembly GCA_021737525.1 of Desulfohalobiaceae bacterium. Lineage (GTDB taxonomy): Bacteria > Desulfobacterota > Desulfovibrionia > Desulfovibrionales > Desulfothermaceae > JAIPDU01. The sequence goes on from JAIPDU010000027.1 coordinate 11,197, forward strand.
CCGATGAAGCAGGATACGAAGACCGTTCCGGCCCCGGCCAGGAACCAGAGCTGGGTATTGCGGGAGCGAAGGGACTGGTTCTCCTGCTCGAGCTTCTGGACCCGCTCACGGCTGGTCTGCAACTCGTTCCGGGTCGTCTGCAAAGCTTGTTTGATCTTGGGAAGATCCGGCACTTCGCTTTGCAGCTTGGCGTACTTTTCCCGCACCCGCTGCAGGGTCTGATTGGTATCCTTCAATTCGGCTGTAAGCCGGCTTTTGGTCTTTTGGAGCGTCTCGATGGTTCGGCTGGCCTGGCTTGTTTCTTCCTCCAGGCGATCGATCCGCTCACGCAAGCGCTGCACGACTTGTTCATGGGGAAGGCGTTCCATGGAAAAGCGCTTGAGGATCCAACCGGTTTGATCCTGACCGGTTCTGACCCGCAACCAGTGCTCTCTTTCCTCGAGGACCTCGAGCTTGGCTCCCGTGTCGAGCATGGCAACGATCCGTGCGTTCTGTGCCGGTCTTGCCCTCAGGGTGATACGGAAATGATCCGCGACGTAGACAGCCTGGGCGGCACAGGGTGATGCGGCGATCCAGAGGGCAAGGAAAATCAGACAGGCTAGGAGCTTGACCTTGAGCGGCATAGGATTGTCCGTGGTGTTAAAGGGGGCGAGTTCGCCGGACTTGAGAATTATGTTG
>JAIPDU010000028.1 GCA_021737525.1 Desulfohalobiaceae bacterium
GTCCGCACCTTCAGACCGATGGTCCGCTCGTCGATGTCGCTGCTGTACACCGGCTCCAGATGCTTGTTGTTCAGGGATTGGTAGCGCTTGACCCCGGAGTTGTCCACTTGACCGTCCAGAGAGCTCCGGATCTCGATTTCCCCGGTCCAGTTAACCGACACGACCCCCGTCTCCAGAGCGGCCATGTGCATGCTGTGCATGCAGACCATCCTGCGATGATAGATCTTGGTCTCCCGGCCGGACCCGTCCCGAACATGAAGATTCCGGAAAAAGATCCCGTTCTTGAGATCCACTCCCGCGCGGTAGGACACAAGCTCCATATCGTCCACGTGGAACCACTCCTCGCCGGGAAAGCGGAAGGTGAGCCCGAGCCAATTGGGCATGTTCACCAGGTCCTCGTTCTCGATGACGCGTCCGCCCATGGGTGTTTGCAGACGATTGTATCCCCCCGCCAGGTAGGTTCCCGGATAGTGGATGACGTCAGCCCTCTCTTCCGGACCAGCCCCCCTGGTGGCGAAGTACCCGTTGCCCAGGGTGCACAGGGCTTCCCGCAGGCCCTCCAGCCCGGGCTCATAATCCTGGAAGTCCAGGGACCAGGTCCGCCAGTTGCGCAGGTAGGCCTGGAGCATGGAGAGAAAGGCGCGCACTTCACCGACGGAGCCCAATTGGTACTTGGCGAAGGTGGGCCGGGACTCGTTCCCCACGACCAGGGTGATCCCCTTCTGCAAAAAGGCCCTGAAGGCATCCTCGTCCGTCACATCGTCCCCGATGTAGATGGGCACAACCCCGTACTGGTCCAGCTCGAGCTCCCGCAGGAGCCATCGCACCGCTTCACCCTTGTCCCACTTGATATCCGGCCGCAGCTCGAAGACCTTCTTTCCCAGCCCCTTGCGCAGGCCGCCGGCCCGCTCCAGGACCCGGTCCACACAAGCCTCCACTTCCGGCGCGCGCTCAGGGTCCACATTTCGGTAGTGCACCGCTATGGAAAACTTCTTCCGCTCCACCTGGGATCCCTCGATCTTCTCCAGCTCCCGGCGCAGATCGGACTCGGCCTGATCCAGGGCGGGCAGGCTTTCCCCGGCCTCCTCCACCTCCATGCGGACTCCTCCGGGCCCCTCGATCTCAAAGCCGTGGCTGCCGGCGAAATAGAGTCCCTTCACATCCACGAGCTTTCTGGCATCCGCCAGGCCGCGGCCGCTGATGACGGCAACAACGCATTTTTCGGTCAGATAGCTCAGGATGCTGTGCATGTCCGAAGAGAGTGTCGCATCTTCCGGGCGGGAGACAATGGGAGTCAATGTCCCGTCGTAGTCCAGGAAGAGCGCCACCCGCTTGTCCTCGATACGCTGCCTGATCTCCTCGAAAAAGATCAGGCCGTGGGGCAGGCGCTGCAGATCGTCCCTGAGGTCGATCTCCCCCAGATCCTGGACCACTCGATGGGCGCCCGCCTGCCGGAGCTGCTCCGCAACCCCGGTGCGATCCACGCCGATGACGAGCCCGAATGCGCCCTTGTCTCCGGCCCGGACACCCGAGATCGCGTCCTCGAACAAAACGCTTCTGGAAGGGTCCACATCCAGCAGGCGGGCGGCTTCCCAGAAGGCGTCCGGTTCGGGCTTGCCCTTGAGGTCGTTGTGCTCGATGTCGATCCCGTCCACCCGGATATCAAAGAGATGCGCGATATTGGCCGCATCGAGCACGGTCTGGCAATTCTTGCTCGAGGAAACCACCGCTATCCGGAAGCTGCGGCTTCGCAGCTGGTGGATCAGGTCCACGCTTGTCTCATAGACGTCCACGCCCTTCTCTTGGATGCTCTTGTTAAAGATCTCGTTCTTGCGGTTGCCCAGGCCGCAGATGGTCGCCTCCTGTGGCGGGTCGTCCACATTGCCCATGGGCAGGGAAATCCCCCTGGATTCGAGGAAGGACTTCACTCCCTGATAGCGGGGCAGGCCATCCACATAGTCGCGATAATCGGTCTCGATGGAGAAGGGAGTGAAGCCGCTGTCGGTGCTTTGCTCCCGCAGAAAGGCGTCGAAGAGCTCCTTCCATGCCTCGGCGTGGAGTCTGGCGGTCGTGGTCACCACTCCGTCCAGGTCGAAGATGCAGGCCTGATACTCCGATCTGGAGATCCCGAATTCTTCCTTGGCCATTGTCGCGCTCCTTGTTCTGGTCTCCGGCAGACCCCCTACCGTGGCATTCCCCGTCCAAGGGAACCCGGGGGGGCCAGCTCCCCGATCCCTCGTCCCAAGCAGACCGTCACCGGGGTGCCCTGATCCAGATTCATCCGAAAAGAAGCACCTTCTGCACCGGAAACGATTTCGGTTTCATTCTAGCAAAATATTGGTTTTTTAAAACCCGGGGAAAAAGAAGGAATTGCCGTGGCGGGAAGCGGTATTCGGCAGCCGGTAGCCGGTGATCGGTGATCGGAGGTCGGAGGTCGGAGGTCGGAGGTCGGAGATCGGTGTTCGGATCCCAGAGGACGGATGTCGGGACGATAGCCGTCAGCGGATCCTTCAAGCTCCTGTTTTCGTCCCTGGATCCGGAACCGGGACCCCGCACGGAAACCCCGGAACGGGGAACGAAGAACCCAGAACGGGGAACGGAGAACGGGGAACATCAAGCCCTGGCCCGGGGCACGGTCTCCAGGAAGCTCGCCGCTACAACGAGAATGGCTCCGCCCAGCCCCATGAGCCCGCCGAAGGGCTCCTGGGCGAAAAGGGCCGCGGAAACGGAACCCACGATCACTTCGCTCATGAGCAGGATACCGATGCGTGGCGGCTCCAGCTTCTGCGCCGCCCACATGAATCCGGTCAGGGAGGCGGCCCACCAGATCCCGCCCAGCAGGATCATCCAGAAGAGCCCCTCGGCCAGGGTGTCCGCACCAGTCCAATGCACCGGACCCCAATCCAGCACGAGGGCGAGGACCAGAGCGGCTGCCGCGCCTCCGGCGCAGAAACAGAAATTGCTTTCCGGAGCTCCGCCGTTGCCGTGCTCGTAGATGCCTGTGGAGGCAACTGCCCACAGGATGCCCGAGGCGAGCCCGAGAGCGTCGCCCAGCGTGCGGGGCAGGGGAATGCTTCCGTGGCTGCCGTGCAGGACCAAGCCAATGCCTAGCAGACCAAAGACGATGGCCGCGTAGCGCCATCGGGACACCGGACGGCGCAGCCAGAAGCGCTGGATCAATGTGCTCCAGATCGGGGTGAGATAGAACAGGAGGATCACCACCGCTACTTGGCCGTAAAGCAGTCCGTCGGAATACAGGACAAAGGAGGTCCCGCCCAGGGCCAGGCTCAAGATCCCACGGATCCCGGTCCGCTTGAGCCGATCCCGTCCCACCCAGCCCCAGGGGAGCAGGATGAGGGTTGCGATGACAACGGCGCCAAAGGTAATCCAGGATCCGGCTTGGACCACCTCCTGAACTCGTCGAAGCGGGGCCCAGTAGAGTCCCCACATGGCCCCGGCAAGAACAACAAGCGCTCCAGGTCCCAGTCTCTTCCGCATAGCGCAGGCGCCCCTCCAGGATCTTCCGCGAGCTGCGAGATGAACTCCCTTCCCAGGTCTTGGTAGCGGCCGGTCGAGCCGGCGCTCTGGCAAACTGAACAACCGCCGCTGCCGGATCAGCCTACCCGGCTTGTCCGGTGCTGGCAAATCGGACTCAACCGGGACACCAGTCCCGGCTTGCGAGCCTCTTGCCCTCGGGCCGGGCCTTTGTCATACAGGGAAAAGGCAACGTGTTCGCTGCCACGCATCCCCGGCGGGCCTCAAAGCCTCTCACCCGATCCCGCGGGGGGTGGACGCGAAGGAACAAACGAGCCACGGCATCGTTAGGAGGGAGCTATGCGACGACTCCTGCGCAATACCGCCTTTCGGATCGCGCGCCGCGACCTTTTGCGCTTCATGGAGGACCACCAGGAGGACCTGCTGGCCATTTTCCGGGAGGAAATGCACAAGCTGGACAACCGGGTGGAGGAAGAGAAGGCCTTCATCGATATCCACATGGTGCCCTTGGGAGAGGAGATCCTGCATGCTGTGCTCAACACCTTGAAGCGTTTCCTGAGGGAATGCTGAATCCGGAGTCGAACGCCTCCGGACGGGTTGCTCGAGGAACGAGGCAGCACACAATAGAACATTGCGCCCATCACCCCGCCCGGCGCCGGGATTGTCCGAGCCAATGGCCTGCTTGGCCTATCCGCCCAAAAGGACCAGGCCGGCCAGGCTCAATAGGCTCAAGAAGCCCACGCTGTCCGTGATCGTGGTAAGAAAGATGGTGGAGGCCTGGGCCGGATCGCGGCCCAGCTCATGCAGGACTAGGGGAATGGAGGCCCCGGCGGTGCAGCCCACGAACATGTCCATCCACATGGCCGTGCCTACCACGCCGGACAGGAGCAGATTCTGGGTCAGGACCCAGACCACGCAGAAGATGGTGCCTCCGAGCATGATCCCGTTGATGAAGCCGATCCTGGCTTCCCGGAGCACGCCCAGCCAGAATTTCTTGCGCTCGAATTTCTCCACCGCCATCTGACGGATCATGACCGCCAGGGCCTGCTGTCCGGAATTGCCCGCCATATTGGCCACAACCGGCATGAGCACCGCGAGCAGGGTAATCTTGGCGATGTTGTCCTCGAACAAGTGCACCACATAGGCGGCCACTGCGGAGTTGACCATGTTGAGCAGGAGCCAGGGGACCCGCTTCTTGACCGAGTAGAGCCAGGGCGATTCGGTGGTCTCGTCCATGCCCGCGCCGACCATGGACTGCATGTCCTCGCTGGCCTCCTCGTGGATGATGTTGATCACGTCGTCCACGGTCACCACGCCCAGGAACTTTCCTTCGTCGTCAACCACCGGCAGGGCCAGGAAATTGTAGTTGGAGATCAGCTTGGCCACCTCCTCCTGGTCCGTCTCGTGGTGGACCGCTATCAGCCTCTGGGACTGGATCAGGTCTTCCAGATGCATGGTATGGGGCGCGATCATCAGCTCCCGCAGGGATACCACCCCCATCAGACGGCTCTCGTCGTCTACCACATAGGCGTAATAGGGGATCTCCTTGTCCTCCACCTGCTCCCGGATAAGGGCGATGGCCTGGTCCGAGTCCAGATCCTGGTGCAGGACCAGGGCGTCGGTATTCATCACCCCGCCCGCGGTATCGGGGTCGTAGGTCAGAAGCTCCCGCAGCTCGACGCGATCCCTGGGCGGGATCCTGGCCAGGATGCTCCGGCGATGCTCCTCCTCCAGGCCGGCCAGGATATCCGTGGCGTCGTCCGGGGCCATATTGGCGATGACCCGGGAGGCCATGCCCAGATTCAATCGCTGGAAGAGCTCAATACGCTCGTGATGGCCCATCTCCGCTATGGAGGAGGCCGCGTCCCTGACCGGGAGCCGCTTGATGAACTTGATCTGCTCCTCGAGCTCCAGGGACTCCAGATGATCCGCGGTATCCGCGGGATGAGCGAGCTCCGAGGCGTCTTGTTCCGGCAACTCCCTGTCGATTCGCTCTTCCCCGGTGGGCTGTCCTGTTTCGGGCATCGCCAGATTCCGTGTTTCGTGGTTCAAGCGGGACCCGCCCCCGCTAAACAACGGCGCGCCGCTTTCCTATTGTCCAGATATGCCTTATCCGAAAAATTCCCGCAAACAAGCCGCAAAGTCTCTGGGAGCCTCCGCGGGCAGGGTATGTCCCGCTCCTGGAAAACGTCTCGCCTCGCCCCGGCAGCTCCGGGCCAGCTTCTCGGCCTGCCCGGACCCGAGCAGCGGATCGTCCTCGCCGTAGAGGATCAGGGCAGGGCACCGGATCGCTTCCGCCTGGATGCGGGGATCCGGATACCGGAGTAAAGCCTGCATGTGAGTGAGCAGGGCAGCGGGATCGTTCCTTTGGACCAGGGAGGCTTCAATCTGTCCCAGAATGCTTTCATGACCCTTCAGGAAGGGCTCTCCGAAAACAAGAGGCAGTGCTTCACGCGCCCAGGCGGTCAATCCACGGTTCTGCAACGTCCCTATCCAGGAGGAAAGGATCAGCCTCACCCTGGGTCCGTATTCCGCTCCCAGACCGGAAACGGCAACGGAGCGAACCAGGTCGGGACGCTCTCCGGCCAGGGTCAGGGCAACATGCCCCCCGTGACTGACTCCCGCCAGATTGGCCTGGGATATGCCCAGATATTCCAACAGCTCAGCGGCATCCAGGCAATGTCCTGCAAGTGAGGGTTGCTCCCGACCCGTATCCGTCCGTCCCTGCCCCCTGCCGTCGAAGAGCAGGACCGAGGCATCCTTGGCCATGAGCTTCCGGATGTGCTGCCAGTTCGCAGCACACTGGGCCGTGCCGTTGAAGAACACCACCACCGGCAGGTTCGGGCCGGCTGGATACCACTCGTAGTACAGGCCCGCTCCGTCCAGTGTCCTGTATCCGGGCATGCCTCCTCCCGCTTTGTCACACCCTGTCCAGGGCCTTTTGAGCAATCTCCCGGAAAATCTCGGAATTGGTCGGATGGGGATGAATGCTTCGACTGATATCCTCCACGGTGCATCCCTGATTCAGGGCCAGAGTCGCTTCCGCAATGAGCTCCGTGGCGTGACTGCCGATGAGGTGAACCCCCAGGATCCGCCCCCCGTTCCTCTCGGAGATCATTGTGCCCTGCCCGCTGATATCCCCGGATGCGTGGGCCCGGCCCAGACTGCGATACAATGCGGTGTCGGAACGGACATCCCAGCCCGCTTCCCTGGCCTGCTCCTCGGTCAATCCCACATTCGCCACCTCCGGCCGGGTGTAGATGGATCCGGGAACCACATCGTAACGCATGCGCCGCTCCGTGCCCAGGACGGCATTCTCCGCGGCAATCTCTGCTTCCGCTGTCGCGGCATGGGCCAGCATCACCCTATCCGGACCGAGGACATCGCCGATGGCAAAGATGTTTTCCGCATCGGTTTGCATATGGGCATCGGCCCGGATCCAGCCTCCCTCATCCGTGGAAACGCCGACGTTTTCCAGTCCGAGCCCGGACGTGTTCGGTTTGCGCCCCACACAGACCACCATGAGCTCGGCCTGGAGCCTTTCCTCGCCGCTCTTGCTCTGCTTGGCCCGGTCATGAAAAGGGGCGATCCCCACGTCCACACCGTGTTCCGCCTTGGAGCAGTTTTGCACGGCATGTCCCGTTTTGACCGCGATCTTGCGCTTCCGCAGCTCCCGGAGCAGGATCTTGGAGCATTCCCCGTCCACCCCTGGAATGGGCAGGAGGCGGCTCATGGCCTCCACGAGCGTTACGCGGGAGCCCAATCCATTGAAGAGCGTGGCGAATTCGCATCCCACCACTCCGCCCCCCACGATGATCATGCTTTCCGGGAGGCGGGACAGCTCCAAGGCCTGCGAGCTGGACAGGACATGTTTTCCGTCGAAGGGGACCCCCGGAAACTCCGTCGGATGCGTCCCCGGAGCCAGGATCACCCTGTCCGCCTCCATGGTCCAGGCCTCCTGCTCCCCGTCGTCGATCTCCAAAAGCCCCGGGCCGATCAATCGAGCCCTCCCCTTGACGGACTGAACACCGTGCTTGGCCACGAATCTGGACACGCCACTGGCCTGATCCGCAACAACACGCTCCTTCCTGGAAAGGATCTTTTCCATGTCCACCCCTGGCTCGCCCTGGAAATGGACACCGTAGGTGGAGCACTCCTTGGCGGCCTGGAGATGCTCGGCGCTGGTCTTCAGGGTCTTGGTGGGGATGCAGCCCCAATTCAAACACACTCCGCCTATTCGGTCCCGCTCCACCATGGTCACTTCCGCTCCCAGCTGCGCCGCTCGCACCGCTGCACCATATCCGCCCGGTCCCGACCCGACAACGGCTACCCTTATCGGCATGGCCCCCTCCTTTGGCTTGCTCTGAGTCTATATCAAATGAGGTGCAATAACTCCTTATGAAGACAAACAGCCCCCAACCCGACACGTTCGAGAAGTGAGCGCACTGCCTCAAAACGCCTTTATCGAAGTTTGATAGCGCCAACCCCTACATCACTACAAAGCCCATTCAATGTAAAGCATGAGCCGCAAAAGTCGTATAGCTGTGCTACAGAGCTTCTGCTCCGAAAAGGGATGCTCAACAAAAAGTCTGAACACATTTGCTTCTTTATCCTGCATCAAAAAATTTTTTTGCATAACATTAAATTTTCCTCTAGTATAAAAGCAAAAAAGTATTCTATCAAATAACATGCACAATGTCACACAAAAGACAATATTATTGATTAAACAATACTCAGTATATAATATGTTTTACTAACTATATTGTTGTAAACAATATAGTATATATCTATTGTTAATCTAGAAAATATATTGTCATGATTTGTTTTATTATAGAAGACCCATGCTGGACAAATCCATCATTCAACATGAAATAAATAGCAATGACCGAAATATAATATTTTTTAGAACTACATTATTATTTATAATCCTGCTAGTATATTTTATAAACGTTATACACGATATAAAAAACAATAAATAAAATGGGGTTGCAACACTCATTTCATTTATGCCATATTTCTCATATTTTATCAAACTTCTTCTTATACTAAGACATCTGCTTTGTATATATAGGTAAACTTTACATTGTTGTTTCGATCTCTCTTTACACCAAAAAGCTTGCTAGGCAATCATATGGAACTATCATCTCAAAACCCTGCTCTGCCCCGATCTCGCTAAATACAGAGCTAGTGAAGCAGGATGATAGTACGAGTTGCTTTTTCCTTACGGTTCGCGAACTCAGTCTGTAACTTGAGAGAAACAGGTTAAACACCCTCTTTTTTTGAAAGAAAAAAACAGAACCCAATTGACAAAACAGCGTAAAGAATGGAAAATGTTATGGCAACAACATAGTCATCAAGCTACGATTTGCTATCCTCCTGAAATAATTAATGAGAACTATGCCAAGTGAAACCCGGACGTTGAACCTAAAACATTTAACATCAGCTGAAAAAGGGATTTTGTATTCCGGACCCGTGAGTCGCGACAGGTTAACAGCCTATTGAAAAGTCCTTATCAGGCAGGGCGCAGAAAAACACCTCAGGAAAGCCTTTATGCACGAACAGGAGACGAAAGAGACCCCGCTCCATCAATGGCATGCCAGACACGCGGCTTCCATGGCCCCTTTCGGCGGATACGACATGCCGCTGTGGTATGCTTCCACCAAGGAGGAGCATCTCGCCGTTCTGACCCGGGCCGGACTTTTCGATACCAGCCATATGGCGGTGGTGGAGATTTCCGGCCCGGATGCCAGAGCTCTCCTCCAGCTCTGCTTCTCCCGCAATTTGGAACAATGCCTTCAACTCGGACAGTCTCCTCTTTATTCCGGAAGATCGGTCTACGGCGTATTCCTCAGTCCCAAGGGCCATGTCGTCGACGATGCCATCATATCCCAGATCTCATCCAATCACTATCTTGCCGTGGTCAACGCGGGCATGGGCGCTGAAATCACTGCTCATCTGCGAAGCTACGCAACAGGTTACAACGCGGACCTCGCCGACCTGACCGACGGTTTGGGCAAAGTGGATCTTCAGGGCCCCAAGGCTGGTCTGATTCTCCGGCAGCTCCTGGAGGATCCGGACAAAGTACTCGCCGAGATGCCCTATTTCTCCTTCAAGGGAAACTTTCCCCTGGAGACCGATTCCCCTTCCAGGGTCCGGTTTCGGGACGGAACCCCTCTTTTGCTCTCCAGATCGGGATACACGGGAGAATTCGGCTTCGAGCTCTTTGTGCCCCCCCACAGGCTGCAGGCCATCTGGGAGTCTCTCCTGGAGGCAGGGAGGGAATACGGCCTGTCCCCCTGCGGGCTGGCCGCCCGGGACTCCCTTCGCACGGGTGCGGTCCTGCCCCTGTCGCACCAGGACATTGGTGACTGGCCCTTCCTCAATACCCCCTGGGATTTCGCCCTCCCCTGGGCAAACATCGACCACGGATTCAGCAAGTCCTTTGTGGGCGGCGAAGCACTCAGCCGCATGGAGGAGGCACCCATCACCCACCCCTTCGTGGGACGGGACCCCCGTAAAGTCCAGGTGGACGAGGCCACCAGGGTCACTGCGGAGTCCGGGGAGGAGTTGGGCAGCGTCCTGACCTGCACCACGGACATGGGTATCGGTTGGTACGGGGACAGGATCTTCAGCATCGCCAGCCCGGACAAGCCGGACGATTTCAAACCCAAGGGGCTCTGTTGCGGATTCGTCAGGATCAACAGGCCCCTTGCGGATAAGGAAACCGTCCTGCTCAGGGACGCCAGGCGCTCGATCCGGGTCTACCCAACTCGCAGCATAAGACCGGATCGCACCGCGAGGAAGGCCCTGAGCCGAATGCTTCGCGAATAGGGGGGCGTGACCGCGTAACCAGCTGATAAGCCAAACCATGAATGGAGGAGACGCTATGAAGGAAATTCAGGAGCTCCATCTACCGGAAGAACTCAAGTACACTCAGGACCACGAATGGGTTCGGGGGACGGAAACGGTGCGCATCGGCATCACCGATTTCGCCCAGGATCAGCTGGGAGACATCGTCTTTGTGGAACTCCCGGAGGTGGGCACCCAGTTCGAAGCCGGAGACGTCTTTTCCACGGTGGAATCGGTCAAGGCGGTCTCCGAGGTCTACACCCCGGTAAGCGGCGAGGTCGTGGCCGTCAACGAGCCCTTGGAGGAGAATCCGGAGCTGGTGAATCAGGACCCCTACGGGCAGGGCTGGATCATGGATATCAAGACCAGCGACAGCTCGGAATTAGAGGGCCTGATGGACCGATCGGCGTATATGGAAATGCTCAAAGGAGAGGAATAATGCGATATCTGCCCCACACGCAGCAGGATATCCAGAACATGTTGCAGGTGATTGGGGCCAGCAGCCTGGAGGAGCTCTTCGCGACCATTCCGAAAGCCTGTCGCAGGCAGGGCGATCTCGACCTGCCCGGACCCATGAGCGAATGGGATCTGAGGCGGCACATGGCGGAGCTCGCTTCCGGCACGGTCCATTCCGAGCAGGCCAGGGTCTTTCTGGGAGCCGGCAACTACGAGCACTACATTCCCGCCGCCCTCCGGCACCTGGTGAGCCGCTCCGAATTCTACACCGCCTATACCCCGTATCAGCCGGAAGTGAGCCAGGGCACCCTGCAGGGCGTTTTCGAGTACCAGACGCTCATTTCCCGGCTCATGGGCCTGGAGGTCTCCAACGCCTCGGTCTACGACGGGGCCTCGGCCCTGTCCGAGGCCCTGCTCATGACCCTTCGGATCAACAAGAAGCGCTCCCGTGTGGCTGTTTCCCGGGCCATCCACCCCCATTACCGCAAGGCCCTGGCCACCTACTTCGAGCCCCTGGACGCGGAAATCGTGGAGCTGCCCTGCACCTCCGAGGGCCTGACCGACACCTCCGGGCTGGACTCTATCCAGGATCTTGCGGCTGTGGCTCTGCAGTCGCCCAATTTCTTCGGCTGCATCGAGCCCGTGGAAAACGTCGCGGGAAAGGCCCATGATATCGGGTCGCTCATGGTCACCTGCTTCAGCGAAGCTTTGGCCTACGGGCTCCTGGAGGGACCCGGCAGCCAGGGCGCCGACGTGGTCTGCGGGGAGGGGCAGAGCCTGGGTATTCCCCAGTCCTTCGGGGGGCCCGGGCTGGGCATCTTCTGCACCCGGAAGAAATACGTCCGCAACCTCCCCGGCCGCCTCATCGGGCAGACCCATGACCGGGACGGCCGCCGGGGCTTCGTCATGACCCTGGCCACCAGGGAGC
>JAIPDU010000029.1 GCA_021737525.1 Desulfohalobiaceae bacterium
AAAGCCGGTTTCCTGCCGGATGAGCCGGGCGAGCTGGCCCGTGGCGTTGCCCTCCACGCAGACCGTGCGCCCTGCGGACCGCAGCTTGGGCAAAAACTGCTCCGGAACCAGGGGGCAGACCTGCCGGAAGTGGAGCGTGTCCACGGTGCGCCCCTGCTGGCGCAGATCCTCCGCCGCTTGGAGCACGGCCCCCTTGCTCGAGCCCCAGGTAATGAATAAAAGCTCCGGTTCCTCCGGACCGTCCATTTCGGGGGGTACAGCGTTTTCCTCGAGCACCCGCCGCTTGGCGAGCCGCTTGTCCACCATGCGGGTCCGCACGGAGAGGTCTTCGGTGATGTGCCCGTCCGGGGTGTGCTCGTCGCTGTCCGCCACCACCAGGTGCGTTCCCGTTCCCGGCAGGAGCCGCTGGGAGACACCGCCCGGATCGAAGGCGTAGCGGACATAGGCGCCGGGATCGGTCGTCTCCGTGCCGGGTCTGGCCATCTCCGGGAGGTCCTTCAGGGAAAAGGGGGCGACGGCCCGGATGGAGTCCGCGAGGTACTGATCGGTCAGGACCATGACCGGGCTCTGGCTCCGTTCGGCCAGATCCAGGGCCCGGTAGGTCAGGTCGAAGCATTCCTCGGGTGTGCCCGGGGTGAGCACGGCGCGGGGGAATTCCCCGTGGCCGCTGTACAGGGCGAGCTGCAGATCCCCCTGCTCGGTGCGCGTGGGCAGTCCCGTCGCGGGCCCCGGACGTTGCCCCAGCACGATGACCACGGGGGTCTCGGTCATGCCGGCCAGGCTGATCCCTTCCGCCATGAGGGAGAATCCGCCCCCGGAGGTGGGGACGATGCTCCTGGCCCCTGCGAAGGAGGCGCCGATGGCCATGTTCACCGCGGCGATTTCGTCTTCGGCCTGCTCCGTCACGATGCCCAGCTCCTCCGCCTGGGCTGCCAGGTTCAGGGCCACGCCCGTGGAGGGGGTCATGGGGTAGAAGGAGCAGAAGTTCGCTCCCCCGGCCATGGCCCCAAGGGCAAGGGCTTGGTTCCCGCTCAGGGCCAGCCGCTCCCCCTGCTGCAATGCGGGAGAGGGCGGGCCCTGGAGCGGGCGGCTGTTGTCCAGGATCCAGGAGTGGCCCCCAGCGAAGGCGTCCGCGTTCTTCTTCGCGGCGTCCTCGCTCTTTCCGCCCAGGACCTCGCGAAGGAGGTTCTCGAAGATTTCCCGGTCCAGCTCGAGGAGCGCTGCAGCGCTACCCAGCGCGGCGGTGTTGGTGTAGAGCTTCTCCGGGACCAGATCGGAGAAGGGAACCGCGACGACGTCCTCGGCGTCCTCCTCCACCTGGGAGGCGTCCGCGAGGATGCGGCCCCCCTCGCGAAGCTCCCCGCGATGGCGGGTGACGGTCTCCCCGTTCATGGCAATGAGCAGGTCCACCCCGGAGGCCGGGGAGAGGACGGGGTCGCTATCCACCAGAACGGAAAAGAAGTTGTGTCCCCCGCGTATTCGGGACATATAGTTCTGCGAGACCAGGATCTCGTAGCCGCATCGGACCAGGCCCCGGGCCAGGAGCTGACCCACGGCCCCCAGCCCCTGCCCCCCCTCCCCGCCGATGCGGATCTGGATGGCGCTTTCGGACATGGCTTCCTCGCTCGCGTTTCCGTTGCGGAATTGCGCGTAATCAGGGCAAACGGATCTCTATAGTAATATGATACGGCAGGGGGGAAGTGTGTGTAAACCCCGGGGCAGGCTGATTTGTTCTCTTTAGAATAAACCGCCAAGCAAGGCGCCAAGAGCGCCAAGTAAGTCCGGTACTCATTCCTGAAATGAGTGCCGGATGCTTTGGGGTATTCTTGGCGTCCTTCGCGTCTTGGCGGTTAAAAAAGCCTAAACGAGCGACACACAATACCATGAGTCTTTAGCGACGCTGTTTCGCGAGCCTGTTTTTCCTTACCTCGGGGGTGTCTTGGAGTGGGCGAAGGGGAGAAATCAGAAGGATGAACCGGTCAGGGCGTCGATTTCCTCCCTGTCCGGCAGGGAGTCCTGGGCGCCGGAGCGGGTGGTGCTGAGCGCCCCGGCAGCTGCCGCGAACCGGGCCGCGTCGAGCAGGGAAGCCCCTTCGGACAGGGCGGCGGCAAGGGCGCCGTTGTAGGCGTCTCCAGCCGCCACCGTGTCCACGGCCCGGACGGAATAGGGCGGGATGAGCACCTCCCGGTCTCTGTCGGCGAAGAGGGCTCCCTGTCCGCCCAGGGTAATCAGGGCCGCGCCGCAGCCTCGACGCAGGAGAATGCGGCCCGTTTCTCGAGCGGATTCCGGGGAGTCCACGCGAATGCCGGTGAGGTCCGTTGCCTCGCGTTCGTTGGGGGTGATGAGGTCCAGCAGGGGGTAGATTGCTTGGGGGAGCTCCCGGCTGGGGGCAGTGTCCAGCACGGTGAACAGCCCGGCCTGCCTGGCGGCCTCGAGGCCGCTTTGCACCGTCTCCAGGGGGATCTCCAATTGGCTCAGGAAGACGGAGCAGCCGCTGAGGAGGTGTTTGAACCGGTGCAGGTCCCGCGGGCTCAGGCGCTTGTTGCTCCCCGGGGCCACCAGGATCTGGTTGGTCCCCTCCCGGTCCACGCCGATGAGGGCCACGCCGGCGGGCGCTGTCTCGTCCCGGATCAGACCCTCACGGGGTAGACCGCTGGTGGCCAGGTGCTCTGCCAGGCGCTCGCCGAAGGCGTCGCGCCCGATCCGGGCGATGAGACGGGTTTGCGCCCCAGCCCGGAGTGCTGCCAGGGCCTGGTTGGCGCCCTTGCCGCCGAAGGAGGAGGAGAATTCGCCGTTGGTGACCGTCTCCTGGGGCCGGGGCAGGCGCTCGGCCCGCACGGTCAGATCAGTGTTCGCGCTGCCGAGGACTAGGACTGCTCCCATAAGACACGCTCCAGGAAAAGGGTTCGAAAGGAATCCGCATCCAGATCCAAGCAGACGCGGGCATTCGGGGGGTGCTTCAGGCGGGGCAGAACCGGGCGTCTGTCCGCCAGGCTCATCCCCTCGCAGATCTCGCCGCGGGTCTCCACCCGCAGGGAAAGCTCCTCCATACCGCACAGCTCGGGCCGAAAGGCCAGTGCCACTGCCAGGGGATCGTGCAGGGGGATGCTCTCTGTCCCCTCAGTTTCCTGGGAGTGGGTAAAGAGGCTAGAGGTGATGCGTTGCACCAGGCGCGTGCGTGGCGTGTCAGGGCAAGCGTGGAGATCCCGCAGCTCAAGCCTCGCCTTCCGGGTGACATCAAGCCCCGCCAGGGTGATCTTTGGGCCCGAGTCCAGCACGATTCGCGCAGCCAGGGGGTCCACGTAGAAGTTGAACTCCGCGGCGGGGGTGATGTTTCCGGCCACGGTCACTGCGCCGCCCATGATGATGAGCCGGTCCAAGCGGCGTAGGATATCCGGGGCCTTTTGGGCCGCGAGGGCGACGTTGGTCAAGGGGCCCAGGGCCACGAGAACGGGCGGCTCCCGGGCCTGCTCGATGTGGCGCAGGATGCTGTCCGCGGCGCTCTCCGGAGAGAGGCAGGGCGCAGACTCGCCCCACGGATCCGGGAGATCGCCACCGGCGCCTCCCAGCCCGTCCGCGCCGTGGAGAAAAGTCGCATGCTCCGACTCCTTCTCCAGGGGTGATGCTGCGCCCCGGGCGACCGTGGGCGCGGGGTCGGGGCCGATGCGGGCCAGGATGCGCAGGATGTTGTCCGTGGCGGTGTCCACGTCGACGTTCCCGCTGACCGAGGTGATGCAGACCGGGGCAAGCTCCGGGGAGCCAAAGGCCAGCAGCAGGGCCAGGGCGTCGTCGATTCCGGGGTCGGTGTCGATGATCACGGGCTTGGGCATACAATACGCCTGACTTTTCGAGGTTGCACTGCTTCGGCTTATGGGGATTGCGCAGCAGTCTCCGAGTGGCGGGCCAAAGCGTACTGCGCGGCACTGGTGCCGGCCAGGGAGCCGGTGGAGAAGGCGGCCTGGAGGTTGTATCCCCCGGTGTCCGCGGCGATGTCCAGGACCTCGCCGGCGAAGTAGAACCCCTGCACCAGCCGCGACCCCATGCTCTTGGGGTCCACTTCCTTGAGGCGCACCCCGCCGCTGGTGACGATGGCTTCAAAGAAGGAGCGATAGCCGGTCACCGGAATCCGGAAATCCTTGAGCCAGGTGCGCAGGGCCTTGCGCTCCCTGGCGGAGACCTGGTTCCCGGTCCTGTCCTCAGGAATGCCCGTCTGTTCCAGGCAGACAGCGACCAGCTTGCGCGGCAGCAGCCCGCGCAGGAGATTGCCCATATGCTGTCCGCCTCTTTGGTCCAGCTCGCGGAGCAGCCGGTTCTCCAGCTTGGTTTCCTCCAGGGCGGGCTTGAGATCCAGGCGCAGCTCGACTTCGTGGCCCTGCAGCTGGGCGGCGACGATCTCCCCGCTCAGGGAGAGGATCACCGGGCCGGAGACCCCGAAGTGGGTGAACAGGAGCTCGCCGAAGGCGCGGCGCTTCTTCCTGCCGTTGATGAACACGGACACGCCGGCATTGTAGAGGCTCAGGCCCTGCAGCTTCGGCGCGGCCTCGCCCCCGGTTTCCAGGGGAACCAGTGCCGGATGGATCGTATTGATCGCGTGGCCCAGCTCCCGGGCCATGGCGTATCCGTCTCCGGTGGAGCCGGTGGCCGGATAGGAGGCACCGCCGGTGGCCAGAATCACCGCCCCGGCGGACCGTATTTCGCCGCTTTTAAGCTCGACTCCGGTGACGGCGCCTTCCTCGGCGCGGATCCGCCGGACCGGGGCGTCGGTCTCGATTCGAGCGCCGCTCGTGCGGGCGAAGTCGCGCATGGCCGCCACCACGTCCCCGGCCTTCTGGCTGGCGGGGAAGACGCGCGAGCCGCGCTCCACAACGGTGGGCACGCCCAGGCCCTCCATGAAGGCCACCAGGTCCTTGTCTCCCATGTGGCCAAAAGCGGGACGCAGAAAGCGCGCCCCTGAGCCGAAGCGCTCCAGGAATGACTCCATCAGGGCGGCGTTGGTCAGATTGCAGCGGCCCTTGCCGGTAATGTTCAGCTTGCGTCCGGTGCGGTCCTTCTTTTCCAGAACAAGGGTGCGGGCACCCGCGCCCGCGGCCCTGCCAGCGGCCATGAGCCCGGCTGCCCCGCCTCCCACGATCAGGACGTCGTACTGTGTGTTGTCAGCTCCCATACCTTCTCACGGTAATGGATGGTCCGCGCCTTGGCAAGCGTGTCCGGGTAGTAGACGTGGGGCGGGATGACCCGTATTGTCTCCCGGGCCTGCTCGATGTAATTTGTGGTTCTTACGGTATAAGTTTACATGGTTCTGGAGAATAAAAACCGCCAAGGCGCGAAGGACGCCAAGAAGAGAATATTTTGGCCTGCTGGGTGGAACAGCAGGCCAAAAGGCTTCGCAATCCTGCCCTGAAATGGCAATTTGTTGATATCTCCTTGAAATAACAAATAACAGAAATGGAAAGATTCAAAAGAAAAGCGAAATCGAAGGCTCAGTTTTTGCTTTGCGGCCACCCCGCAAAGCAAAAGATCTTCCCTTGGCGATCTTGGCGACTTGGCGGTTCAAAAACATACAAGGACGTTTGCACCGAATGAATCACATTCATTTCTGAACAGTACGATGGGAACGCAGGGCATCGGGTTCCGGGCCGGAGAGGCCTGTAATCGGGAAAAAGCGGAAGGGGCCCATGGACGAGCTCAAGGGGCGCATCGAGCGCATTACCTACAGCAACGAGGAGAACGGCTACACCGTGGCCAGGATCGCGGTCAAAGGCCGCCGGGACCTGGTGACCGTGGTGGGTGCCCTTCCCTCGCCCCAGCCCGGTCAGGAGCTGCAGCTCAAGGGGGAGTGGACCAATCATCCCCGCTTCGGGGAACAGTTCCAGGCCAAATACTGCACCACATCCGCGCCCGCCACCGCAGCCGGAATCCGCAAGTTCCTAGCCTCGGGGCTCATCAAGGGGGTCGGCCCGGTCATGGCCGGTCGCATCGTGGACACTTTCGGGGAGGACACCCTGCGCATCCTGGACGAGGAGCCGGAGAGGCTGGCCGAGGTGGAAGGGATCGGGCAAAAGCGGGTGGAGATGATCTCCCGGGGATGGCGGGAACATCAGGAAATCCGGGAGGTGATGCTCTTTCTGCAGGATCACGGGGTCTCCACCACCTACGCCACCAAGATCTTCAAGACCTACGGCAAGGAGGCCATCCGGATCGTCCAGGACAACCCCTACCGCCTGGCAACGGACATCTGGGGCATCGGCTTCCTCACCGCGGACCGGATCGCGGCTAAGTTCGGCTTCGAGAAGGACTCCCCTCCCCGGGTGCGGGCCGGGGTCCTGCACGTGCTGGACGAGCTCGCCGAAGAGGGGCATGTTTACTATCCGCGCCTGGATCTCGTTAAGCGCTGCCAAGAGATGCTCGAAGTGGGCCAGGAGCTGGTGGAGCAGGGAATCGACGAGCTGCAGCGGGAACGGCGGGTCGCGATCGAGCCGCTTTCCGACTTCGGAGGGGAAGGGGAGGCCGTCTCCCTGAGGCAGCTGCATCGCTGCGAGACGGGAGTCGCGGAGAAGCTGGCGGAAATGCTTCTGGCCCCGAAGTCCATCCGCAGGGTGGATACGGACAAGGCCCTGGAGTGGGTGCAGCGGACCTACTGCCTGCAGCTCACCTCCAGGCAGGCCGATGCGGTGCGCAGGAGCCTCACGGACAAGGTGCTGGTGATCACCGGAGGGCCGGGAACGGGCAAGAGCTTTCTCTTGAGCGCCATTTTGCGGGTCATGGGCCGCTTGAGGGCGGTGGTCCAGCTGGCCGCCCCCACGGGTCGCGCAGCCAAGCGCATGACCGAGCTCACCGGCTGGGAGGCGAAAACCATCCACAGGCTGCTGGAGTTCGATCCCGGACAGGGAGGCTTCAAGAAGGACGCGGCCCATCCCCTGAGCTGCGACCTGCTCGTGGTGGACGAGACGAGCATGGTGGACACCCGCCTCATGTACCACCTGCTTCAGGCCCTCAAGCTGGACGCTACCCTGGTCCTGGTGGGGGACGAGAATCAGCTCCCCTCGGTGGGGCCGGGCAACGTGCTCAAGGACATCATCGGCTCCGGGACGGTTCCCGTGGTGGAGCTTACCGAGATATTCCGCCAGGCCAGGGAGAGCTCCATCGTGGTGGGGGCCCATCTGGTGAACCAGGGCCAGCTCCCGGGGCTTACACCCCGGAAGGACAAGCTGGACGACTTCTTTTTTGTGCAGGAGGATGATCCCCAGAATGCGGTGGAGAGGATCAAGCACCTGGTTCTGGAGCGGATTCCCAAACGCTTCCGCCTGGACCCCATCTCCGAGGTGCAGGTGCTAGCGCCCATGAACAAAGGGGCCGCCGGAGTGGCCAACCTGAACCTGGAGCTGCAGCAGGCTTTGAATCCCGAGGGGCGCGAGGTCTCGCGGGGCGGGAAGGTCTTCCGCAGCGGGGACAAAGTGATGCAGCTGCGGAACAATTACCACAAGGAAGTCTTCAACGGGGATATCGGTCGCGTGGTCTCCCTGGACTCGGAGACGCAGGAGGTCAAGATCCGCTTCGAGGACAAGGACGCCGTATACGAGCAGTCAGAGCTGGACGAGCTCGTGCCCGCCTACTGCGTGAGCATCCACAAGTCCCAGGGGTCGGACTTCCCGGCGGTGGTCCTGCCCCTTCTGACCCAGCACTACGTCATGCTGCAGCGAAACCTGATCTACACCGCCATCACCCGGGGCAAGCAGCTCGTGGTCCTCGTGGGCAGCAGCAAGGCCCTGTCCATTGCGGTGAAGAACAGGGGCAGCCACAGGCGCCTGACCCTTCTCGACGAGCGCCTCAAGGCGGAAATCGCGGGCAGGGGGGCGGCCGCAAGGCACTGATCTAGTGCTTGGACGTAAACTCACCCATCTACTTCGTCGCTGCAAGATTTTGAAATCCTCATGTATTAGTATACACTGTGGTTTCAAAATTTCTTGCTCCTCGTATCTGGGCAAGTTTACGTCCAATCAGGGTTTTTGGTCAGGCACTGATCTAGAGCCACCGGCCGTCCCGGTCCGGCGTGGCGTCGGCTGTTTTTTTCCGGTTTTGTCCGCATCGGCAGGGGATGAGCGGCTCGAATCCCGCCGTGAGAGCTCCGGATACTAGGTGCGGCAGATCAGGGTCTTGTTCTTGGCGTGTTTTGCCTCGTACATGGTGGTGTCCGCCTGCCTCATGACCTCGTCCCTGTCCGAGGCTGTTTCCGGGGAGACGTAGAAGACCCCGCAGGAGACGGTCAGGGGGATGGGAGTGCCGTTCACGACCGTTGGATTCTGGGCAAGCGAAGTACGGATGCGCTCCATGGCCCGATAGGCCTTTTGGGCGGAAATCTCCGGCATGAGCAGGGCGAACTCGTCACCACCGTAACGGGCGACCACATCGTATTTGCGCACGCTGCTCTTCAAGTGGTCCGCGATGAGCTGGAGCACCCTGTCCCCGACCAGGTGGCCGTGGGTGTCATTGACGGCCTTGAAGTTGTCGATATCCACAAAACAGCAGGAAAAGTATCCTCCCGTGCGGCGGACCCGTTCCAGCTCGCCGTCCAGCTCGTCGCTGAACTTCTGGTAGTTGTAGGCCTTGGTCAGGGGATCGTGTGTGGCCAGGATCTTGAGCCGTTCGATTTCCCTCTGCTGGGCCAGATACTCCTCGATGAAGTGCTGCGAGGTGTGGATCAGCTCCTGTCTAGCCTGTTCCACGACTTGCAGATAATTCAGGTCGTCCTCCATGGACAGCTCGAAGATGGGGAAAATGTCCTCTGTCTGCTCCTGTACGTGGCCCACGAGCTCATCCAGCTCCAAGAGCTCGTCCAAGCGGTAGACCCTCAGAAGGTGCTCGATCACGGCGAGCCGATATCCCTTGTCCCGGGTGTGGAAGAAGTTGCTGAACAGGGCAGCGAAGTGGAGCGTCTCCGTGAGCGTGCGTAGGTCGTCGTTTTGCGGCAGCAGATCGGGATAGTGATGATAGGCGATGGGGAGGGTCAGGGTGTCCGGGAATCCCCATTGTCCCGCCATGTAGGATCCCACCTGGAGGTGATCCACTCCCAGGATCCGCTCTTCCGCCTCGTATTGCGAGGCGCTTTCCTCCCGGACCTCTTCAATTACCCGGCTGTAGTTCCGGGGCATGCACTGAACCAGGAACAGGGTGCCGATGTTGTGGATCAGCCCCAGAATGAAGCCGTTTTCCTTGAGCTGGGGAGCCCGCCTTTGCAGGATCCAGCGCGAGCCGATGGCTGTGACCAGGGAGTCCTTCCAGAACTGGGAATAATCGAAGAGGCCGGAGTTGTCCTTGCCGGTGTTACGGACCAGGCTGAAACCCAGGACCAGATTCTTGACCAGCTCCCCGCCCAGGATGTTCACCGCGTGCTGCACGCTGGACACCTTCATGCCGTAGAGGGAGGAGTTGGCGATCTGCAGGACCTTGGTGGCCAGTGGGGGGTCGGAGCGGAGGACGTCGCCCACCTCTTTCAGTCCGGTGTCCTCCCGTTGAACCGTATCCAGGATCCGTAAAGCGATCCCCGGGAGTGTGGGGAGATTGCCCGCTGCATGGAGGATGGCTTCTATGTGCGATTCGGTTTCTGGAGACATTTTCTCTTACCGTGGCTGGGCAACCACCGCAGTCGATGACCCGGGCTTTTCCGATTGGTGTGTCGGCTTATCCATTTTATTTACTAGAAAAGGCAGGCTAAGGCAAATGGGCATGAGGGGGGCTTCCGATTGGGCTGTTTTCGTCTGTTTTCCGGACGGGCTAGCGTTCCAGCACCGAGGCCACGAAGTGTCTGCGCGCCGCTGCGAGCCACAGGACGGTGGTCGCCGCGCCGATGACGGCGCACATGAGGGCCAAAAGGAGAATAGGGCGCTGCATGTCCAGGGAAATGAGGAGCATCCCCGTGCCGCCGAAGAAGAAGGGGGCGGAGTTGATGATGGAGGAGGCGGAGCCCGCGTCCTCCAGATCCTGCTGCTCCAGCATGAGATTGACCCCGGGCGGCCGGAGCATGGGACCGGCCGGGATGAGGGGGAGGATCGCCGCGCTGAACCAGATCGGGCCCAGGGAGCCGAAGGTGGCGAGCAGGATCCCGGTGATCAGGGTGGTGGAAAAGCCCGCGGTGATGATGTGGCGGGAGGGGATAAAGCGGGAGAGGAAGATGTAGAGGTAGGGGCCGAGCACCCGGAAAACGGAGATGACCATGTAGTAGAGCCCGTACTGCACCTCGCTCAGGTCGAAGTCCTGGATATAGATGTAGGAGGAGGCCGCGACGAAGGCCATGGCCGGCAACATGGGGCTGGAGAAGATGGCCAGGAGGAAGGTGAAGCGGGGGTTTTTGAGTACCGATCCCATGCGGGCCAGTGTGGGCAGGAGGTTTCTCTGTTGGCGCTTTTGGATGGTTTCCCCGAGCAGCAGGGAAAGCCCCAGGGCCAGGAGGCCGAAGCAGCCGAGCAGAACGAAGAGCCCCCGCCAGGGCATGAGCTGCAGCAGGAAGCCGCCCAGGGCAGGCGCGACCACCGGCGCGATCAGGATCAGGGTGATCACCGTGGCCAGGGCCCGCTCCCGCTCCCTTCCGGAAAACACGTCCTTGAGGATGGCGTTGTTTACCGCCACTCCGGCGCCCGCCCCCAGGCTCTGCAAGACCCGGAAAAGGATGAGCTGGAGGATGGATCCGGCTGCCGCGCAGGCCAGGCTGGAGGCGGTGAACAGGGTCAGTCCGGCCAGGAGAACGGGCTTTCTGCCGTACTTGTCGCTCAAGGGGCCCCAGATGAGCATGGATCCGGCCATGCCCAGGAAGAAGAGGATCAGGGTCAGGTTGACCGCGGCCTCGGAGGTGGCGAAGTCCTGGCTCAGCCCGGGCAGGGCCGGGAGGTAGAGGTCTATGGACGTGGGCAGGAGGGCGGTAACGAAGGCCACGACCAGGGTGATCCCGGCTGGTCCGAAAAAGCGCTGTCCCTG
>JAIPDU010000030.1 GCA_021737525.1 Desulfohalobiaceae bacterium
GCCATTGTTCCCTCCAAGCAGGTCTTCAGCGCGGTGGACAAGGGCGTTCTGGACCTGGGCGCCACTTGGGCCGGCTGGTGGATGGGCAAGTTCCCTTCCGCGGCGCTCTTTGCCAATTCCCGTCCCAACGGCATGCAGCTCCGGGAGATGCTGGCCTGGGTGGAGCACGGCGGGGGCCTTGAGCTCTGGAACGAGCTCTACGCCGATCACAACGTGCGCGTCCTGCACCCCTACGGCATGCTCGGCTCGGAGAACTTCTGCTGGAGCCGCAAGCCCATCGAGAGCCTGGAGGATTTCCAAGGGCTCAAATTTCGCACCGTGGGGATATGGGGCCGCATCCTGGAGGACCTGGGCGCCCAGGTAGTCCAGCTCCCGGGAGGCGAGGTCTATCCCTCCCTGGAGCGGGGGGTGATCGACGCCGCGGAATTCGCCACCCCAGGCATCGACCGCGAGCTCGGCTTCGAGGAGATCTGCTCCTATCTGTTGGTCCCCGGAATCCACGAGCCCTGCACCCCCCTGGAGACCCTGGTCAACGAGGACTCCTGGAACAGCCTGTCCCCGGAGGTCCAGAGCAAGGTGCAACTCGCGGCCAAGATTTCCTGCTTCGAGGCCATCAACCGGGCCATGGTCCAGGACGCGGAAGCCATGAACCACTTCCTGGAGAGCGACGATGTATCGGTCTCCCGCATCACTCCGGCCATGATCGAGCGGATCAAGGAGCTGGGCCGGGCCAAGCTGGACGAGATGGCCTCGGAGGAGGAGATGTTCGCCAGGGTGCTCGAGTCCCAGCGTGACTTCCGGAGGAAGGTGGAGCCCTATGCCGATCTCATCCGCCTGCCCTATCCCTACGCGGATGGGGGGAGTGAGGAGTAAGGAGTTATCAGTGATGCGGAATGCGGGATGCGGGACTCCCATCTCCGGTCTGATATCCGGCGTCTGGCGTATGGAGTATGGCGAAGAGTGAGCAGGAAGGCACCTTTTGGCAACGGCTTACAACCTGTCCTCGACGCCTCTTACCAGGAACCCTGAACGCGGAACGGACAACGGGGAACCTTGAACGGGGAACGGGGAACGTTGAACGGGGAACGCTGAACGGGGAACGGAGAATGAAATTGGCGGACTGGATCGACCGGCTCAGCATCGGCACGGGCAAGGCGGTCTCCTGGATCGTTCCCGTTCTCGTGCTGGAGCTGGTCTACGACACCGCGGCCCGCTATCTGTTCAACGCCCCCACCATCTGGTCCTACGACATGTCCTATATGCTCTACGGCACCCTGTTCATGCTGGGCGCGGCCTGGACCCTGCAGCAGGAGGAGCACGTCCGGATCGACATTGTCTCGGGAAATCTCTCCCCCAGGACCAGGGCCGCAGTGGATGTGCTGGGCTATCTTGTCTTCTTCTTCCCCGCTGTTGGGGCCCTTGTTGGCTACGGGGCCTCCTTCGCCCTCGAATCCTGGATGATCCTGGAACGGAGCGGGCAGAGTATGTGGCAGCCCCCCATCTATATCTTCAAGACCGTGCTTCCCCTGGCCGGCCTGCTCCTTCTTCTGCAGGGCCTGGCCCGCTTCTGCCGCAGCCTGCGCCTCCTGTGGAAAGGAGGGGGCGCATGAGCCTTGGGCCGGAGCTCATTCTCGCCGTCCTTTTCGGGACCCTTCTGGCCGGCCTGGCCCTGGGCTTTCCGGTCCCCTTCGTCATGCTGGGCAGCTCCATGCTGGCCGGGCTGCTCGCCGTGGGTCCGGTCTTCTTCCACATGATGGTCCTGCGCGTCTTCGAGGCCATGTCCAGCTACACCCTGATCGCTATTGTGCTCTTCGTGTTCATGGGCCTCATGCTGGAAAAGTCCGGGGCGGCGGAGAGGCTCTTCACGGCGCTGCACATCCTCATGGGCCGGCTGCGGGGCGGCCTGGCCCTTTCCGTGATAGCGGTCTGCACGGTCATGGCCGCGGCCACCGGCATCATGGGGGCCTCGGTCATCATCATGGGGCTCGTGGCCCTGCCCCGCATGCTGGAGCGAGGCTACGACCCGGCGCTCAGCTCCGGCACCATCTGCGCCGGGGGCACCCTGGGCATCCTCATCCCCCCGAGCATCATGCTCATCGTCTACGGCCCCATGGCCGGAATCTCCGTGGGCAAGCTCTTTCTGGCAGCCGTGGGACCCGGCCTGCTCCTGGCCCTGCTCTACACCCTGTACATCCTGGTCCTCTCCCGCCTGCGGCCGGAGCGCGCCCCCGTCGCTTCCCAGGAGGAGCGGGCCCTCACCCTCCCCCAAAAGCTCTGGCTCATGGCTAGCTCCCTGTTTCCCACCCTTGTCCTCATCCTGGCCGTGTTGGGAAGCATCTTCTTCGGAGTGGCTTCCCCAACCGAAGCAGCGGCTGTGGGCGCCTTCTTCAGCGTGCTTTTGACCTGGGCCTACGGGAACCTGAGCCTGGGCGTCCTCAGGGAGACCTTCTACCAGACCACGCGGGTCTCCAGCATGGTCCTGCTCATTGTGGCCGCGGCCTTCGTCTTCACCGGCGCCTTCATGATGACGGGCGGCGGAACCCTGGTCAAGGAAGCCCTGCTGTCCCTCCCCATGGGCACCTCGGGCATCGTCCTGGTCATGACCCTGGCCTTTTTCCTCTTCGGTCTGTTCATGGAATGGGTGGGCATCGTGCCCGTCCTGGTCCCCATCTTTACCCCGGTTCTGGATCAGATCGGCGTGGACCCCCTCTGGGCGGCCATGCTCTTCTGCCTGGCCATGCAGACCTCCTTTCTGACCCCGCCCATGGCCCCAGCCCTGTTCTACCTCAAGGGCGTGGCCCCTCCCGGCATCCGATTCGGCGAGCACATCGCCAAGGGAGTGGTCCCCTTCATCGCCATCCAGCTCCTGGCTGTCGCCCTGATCGCCCTCTTCCCGGAGCTGGTCCTCTGGCTTCCCGGGGCGGCGCTGGGATAGTTGCGCTATTTCTTCCACGCCCTCCTTCGCATCTTGGCTCTTCTTTTTTTAACCGCCAAGGCGCCAAGGCCGCCAAGGAAGACGCCAGGGAAAGACTTTTGCCTTGCGGTGTGAACCGCAAGGCAAAAACTGGCCTTCCAATTGAGAGGGATCACAAGCTACGGGGGGTGGACGATGTCCCTGCCCATTCCCTCAATATCCAAAGTCATTTCCTTGCCTTTGGGCGAAGCCTTTCTCTTCGGCGTTACCCGCCGAAGAGAAAAACGCTCTTCTTGGCGTTCTTGCCTGCCCGGTGGAATGCCGGCGTAGCCGGCCCTGCGAAGCAGGATTTCACCGGGGCGCCTTGGCGGTTCGTATTCTTCAGCCCGGATGGACAACTCCACGGCAACCTGCCATAGTGGATTCAAACCTTTTAAATCCGGGAGCCCGGTCTCGACGCAAGGCAACCCGCCAGAACGCACACGCCTTGACCTCTTTCTTGCTGCTTGACCCCGCTCCCGGAAAAAGCCCATGGAATGGCCATGTTTGAGCACCTCGACGGAACCGGCGCCTCGAGCCTTCTTTTCGACGCCCTTCCCGAGGGCGTGATCGCGGTGGACAGCGAGGGGATCATACGCCTTTTCAACAGCGAGGCTGTCAGGCTCACAGGCATCCCCGCGGATCAGGCCCTGGGCAGGCCCATCCGGGAAGTGATCCCCAACACGCGGATGCCCCATGTCCTCAAAAGCCGCAGCAAAGAGCTCAACCAGCGCCAGATCCTGGGCAGGACAACCATCCTCACCAGCCGGCTCCCCATTCTGGACCCGGAAGGGCACCTCCAGGGCGCGATCGCCGTTTTTCAGGACAACAGCGAATTCCTCCGCCTGGCCGAGGAGGTCACCAATCTCCGGGAAACGCGGAGCCTTTTGGAGGCTGTGATCAATTCCACCCAGGACGCCATTTCCGTGGTGGATGAAAACGGTACCGGGATCATGATCAACCCGGCATACACCCGCCTCACGGGCCTGTCCGCGGAACAGGTCCTGGGCAAGCCGGCGACTGTGGACATCGCCGAAGGCGAGAGCGTCCACCTCAAGGTGCTGCGCCAGAAAAAGCCCATCACCGGGGTA
Organism: Desulfohalobiaceae bacterium; assembly: GCA_021737525.1. GTDB lineage: Bacteria > Desulfobacterota > Desulfovibrionia > Desulfovibrionales > Desulfothermaceae > JAIPDU01. Next base: position 4,045 of record JAIPDU010000030.1, read on the forward strand.
TCCATGAAAGTGGGGCCCCACCGCAAGCCCGTGATCGTGGACGGCGCCCCCATCCTGGTGGGAAATCGGCTCAAGGGCAGCGTAGGGGTCATCCACGACCTCTCCGAGATCCATCGTCTGGCTGAGGAATTGGACCGGGCCAAGCGCCACATCCGTTCCCTGGAAACGAAATACTGTTTCCAGGACATCGTGGGCTCGAGCCCCGAGCTCCAGGAAACCGTGGAACAGGCCGAGAAGGCCGCTCCCACCCCTGCTACGGTACTGCTTCAGGGAGACAGCGGCACCGGGAAGGAGCTCTTCGCCCACGCCATCCACGAGGCGAGCGAACGCCAGGGGCAGTTCGTGCGGGTAAGCTGCGCCGCGATCGCCGAATCCCTCCTGGAGAGCGAGCTCTTCGGCCACGTCCCCGGGGCCTTCACCGGATCGGGCAAGAAAGTCCGCAAGGGATACTTCGAGACCGCGCACAAGGGAACCCTTTTTCTGGACGAAATCGGGGAGCTGAGCTGCTATCTGCAGAGCAAGCTGCTCCGGGTGCTGCAGGAAAAGGAGATCGTCCGGGTGGGTGATTCGGAGCCCATTCCCGTGGACACCCGGTTCATCGTGGCCACGAACAAGGATCTGGAGCAGGAGGTCAAGGAGGGCAGATTCCGGGAGGACCTCTATTACCGGCTGAGCGTGGTTCCCATCCGCATTCCGCCCCTGGCTCGGCGCAAGGAGGATATTCCCCGGCTGACCGAGTTCCTGCTGGGCAAGATCAATCTGGAGTACGGCCGCAACATCCAAAGCATCTCCCGCCGGGCCCTGGAAACGCTCCAACAACACGACTGGCCCGGCAACGTGCGGGAGCTGGAAAACGTCCTGCGTCGGGCCGTGGTCAGCATGAACATCTCGGACACGCAAATGCGCTCCAGGCACCTCCCGCCTCTCGGCAGCCCCAACCCCACCGGGGGGATGCCTCCGGATCCAACGGACTCAAAGCCCTCTTGGCCCAACAAGACCCTGCCCCAAATGCGGCGGGACTGGGAGCGGCAGGTGCTTCGCGAGGCCTTGCGCCAATGCGGGGGAAGCCGCAGCAGGGCCGCCCAGATGCTGGGCATATCCATCCGGAGCATGCACCACAAGCTCAGCCAGTACGGGCTGCGGCGCTCAGTCGACCCGGATTCCGGATAGTGCCGCCCATTTCCGCGTCAGTCCTGCATTACTAACCGCCAAGTGCCCAGGGCCGCCAAGGAAGATCCTTTGCCTTGCGGGGCTGCCGCAAGGCAAAAGCCTGCCATCCCTGTGGGGATCCCTCGAAATTGTCTTCCGTTTCTTGCCAACTTCGCCAGCCGTTAGGCGTAGCCTTTCTCTTCGGCGCCGCCCGCCGAAGAGAAATCTCTCTTCTTGGCGTCCTTCGCGTCTTGGCGGTTCTCATCCTCTCCTCCCGAATGGGCTGAAACCTGAAGTGGCAAGCCCCTGAACATGGCCACCCAAGCGTGCAATATCCTGCATGCATGCACATGTGTGCATGCAATATTTTGCAAGCATGGATGGGCCAAGGAACGGCAGCTTCTCTGCACGGACCAATGGATCTTTTTTGGCCGGGACCATGGCGCGGGCAGAGGATGCAGCCGGAGACATGCTTCAGCCCCCGGCAATGAGCAGCGCAGTTTGGCCCGACATTTGCTTATTGATAAGTGCCCGGTCTAAATATCCCAAACGGAGATTGCTCATGGATATCTTCCCCATTATGCAGGACAACGGGGTGGAAAACCTCTATTTCTGCCAGGACGGCCCAAGCGGTCTCAAAGCGGTGATCGCCATCCACAACACCATTTTGGGACCCGCCTTGGGCGGAACGCGCTTCTGGAACTACGCCAGCGAGGAGGAAGCGATCCGGGATGTTATCCGTCTAGCCCAGGGGATGTCCTATAAATCCGCGGTTGCCGGCCTGAATCTCGGCGGGGGGAAGGGAGTGATCCTGGGCGATCCGGAGAAGCTCCGATCCAGGCAGCTGTTCAAGGCCTACGGCAGATTTATCGAACGTTTGGGCGGGATGTACATTACCGCGGAGGACGCCGGCACAACACCGCGGGACATGGACTGGATCGCGGAGGAGACCCGGTGGGTGCTCGGCACCAGCAGCTCGGGCGGGGACCCCTCTCCGTACACCGCCCGCGGCGTGTACCAGGGCATCAAGGCCGCGCTGGAATTCGTATACGGGACTCCGGAGCTGGAGGGAAGACGCATCGCGGTCCAGGGCACCGGAAATGTGGGCTCCCATCTCTGCCGCATGCTCAGCCGGGAAGGGGCGCGGCTCCTTCTCTGTGACCTGGACCAGAACGCCTGCAGCTTGCTCTGCCAGGAAACGGGAGGGGAGCAGGCAACCCCGGACAGGATTCACGCCCTGGAATGCGACGTGTTCGCGCCCTGCGCCCTGGGAGGGGTGATCAACGAAAACACCGTTCGCGATCTCGGCTGCCGTATCGTGGCCGGAGGGGCCAACAATGTCCTGGCCTCGAAGCGGCACGGGGACATGCTCCAGGAGATGGGGATCGTCTACGTCCCGGACTACGTGATCAACGCCGGCGGAGTGATCTGCGTGGCCCAGCAGCTCCACGGCTTCGACCCGGACAAGGTCGCGGCCAAGGTGGACGCCATAGGCGACACCTGCCGCCGGGTTCTGGAGGTGTCGCAAAAGGAGAACATCCCCACCTACCGGGCGGCGGACGCGATTGCGGAGGAACGCATGAGCCGGGAAACCGTGGAATCATGATCAGTGATCCGTGATCCGTGCCGAGCTCGGTGTGAGAATCATGGTGTCGACAATCAAGCGCCTAGGGCCCATAGCCTAAAACCAAAAATCCGTGGGAGAAGGAAGATGGCCAATTCACGGACACCGCAAAACGATCCGGCCATAGGCCAGAACGTCAAGTCCCTGCGTCAGGCCATGGGGTACTCGGTCCAGGATTTGGCCGAATACACAGGGCTTTCCCGGGCCCTTATCACTCAGATCGAGAATGAGCACGTCTCGCCGCCGATTTCCACCCTGCTCAAAATCGCCAATGCCCTGCAGGCGGATGTGAGCTTCTTCTTCCAGGACCAGGGCCACCGGGAAAAGACAGTTGTCGTGCGTAGCGACGAACGGCTCCTCTCTCCCCGCAGGCAGGTCAAGGGCAAAGTGGAGTTCGGATACTCCTACGAGGCCCTGGCCCACAAGAAGGCCTTCAAGGGGATGGAGCCCTTTCTGGTGACCTTCGACCCCAAGCCGGCGGAAGAAGTCATCCAGCTGAGCCACGAAGGCGAGGAATTCCATTTCCTCCTTTCCGGCCAGCTGGAGTTCTCCAGCCAGGAGCAGACTATAGTGCTGGACCCGGGTGACAGCCTCTACTTCGATTCGGATCAGCTCCACGGCTTTCGGGCCCTGGGCGAGGAACAGGCCCGGGCCCTGGTTGTCGTCTCCCACAAATAACCATAGGGCAGAGCCATGCTACAGATCCGCATCCACGGACGAGGCGGGCAGGGAGCGGTGGTCGCCTCGCAGATCCTTTCCTACGCCTTTTTCCTCCAGGGCCAGTACGCCCAGTCCTTCCCCACTTTCGGGGCGGAGCGCCGCGGCGCCCCTGTCGCCGCCTTCGTGCGGGCCTCGGATCGTTTCATCGACCTGCGCTGCCAAGTGACTCAGCCGACCCAAGTCCTGGTCCTGTCCGGCAAGCTGGCGGAGACCGTGGACGTGACCTCCGGCTTGAGGGAACAGGGCCTGCTCCTTATCAACAGCCACAAGCCGGAGGAATACTTCCGTTTCCTGAGCGACGGCTACAGCATCCGGAGCGTGGACATCAGCGGCATCGCCCTGCGACACGGCCTGGGCAATCGCACCATGCCCATGGTCAACGCCCCCATCCTCGGCGCCTTCGCCCGCATCAGCGGCCTGCTGCAGCTGGACTGCCTGGAGCGCTCCCTCCCCGCGTTCATTCCGGCCAATCTGGAGGGGAACAAGGCCGCGCTGCGCGAGGCCTGGGAAGCTGCGGAAAGCCTGGAGGCACAAGCCAAATGAAGGAGCCCGGATAATGGAAGCCATAAACCAGGAATGCGTCATTGCTCCGGGCGATCTGGGGCAGGCCCCGATCTCCCTGACCACCACCGCGACCAACCTCACCGGTAACTGGAGATTCGCCCGTCCCGAGCTGGCGGAATCCGCCTCGCCCTGTACCGCGGCCTGTCCCCTGCACAACGATATCCGGAGCATCGCCGACCTCCTGCACCGCTCGGATCCGGAAGCGGCCCTGCGGCTTTTGCGCCGGACCAACCCCATGCCCGCGGTCACCGGCAGGGTCTGTCCGGGATTTTGCCGCCAGGGCTGCAGCAGGGCCGAGCTGGACCAGAGCGTTGTTGTCCCCAGACTGGAGCGCTACCTGGGGGATCTGGGGCTTGCCCGGCCCCATCCGCCCCCGGACAGGATGCGCCGGGAACGGGCCGCGGTCATCGGCAGCGGGCCAGCGGGCATTGCCGCGGCCTATTATCTGGCCCGCCAGGGGATACGGGTCACCATCTTCGAGGAGCGCGCCGCGCCGGGCGGCATGCTCGCCTACGGCATCCCCGCGTACAGGCTTCCCAAGAACATCCTGAGCTCCGAGCTGGACAACCTCCTGGCCAACCTCCCCATAGACCTCGTAACCCGGCGGCGCGTCGCACCCGAGGAAATGGAGGCCATGGGGCGGGAATACGATTTTCTCTTCTGCGCCCCCGGACTGTGGGGCACCACGCTGCCGGGAGAGTTCGCGGACAAGCCCCGGGTGCGGCACGGCCTGGACCTATTGGAGGCGATCAACAACGGGGAGGTTCCCCCGGAGTCGCACTTTGTCGTTGTCGGAGGCGGAAACGTTGCCCTGGACTCGGCCCGCTGCCTCTCCCGCCTGGGCAAGGAAGTGAAAATCGTCTACCGCCGCTCCCGCTCCAGAATGCCGGCATACGCCGAGGAGGTCCGCCAGGCGGTGGAAGAGGGGATCCCCATCCTGGAGGAGCGCCTGATCCGGAATATGGAGGAGACGGACACTGGGCTCAGGCTCCAGCTCGCCCGGGCCTTGGAGACGGACAGCGGGATCGAGCCCGGCGAATCCCTGGAACAACTGGATACGGAGCTGGTGGTCGCGGCGGTGGGTCAGACCCAGGAGGCCGGATTTCCAGCCGGGCCGGCGGTCTTCTTTATCGGGGACTATGACCAGGGCGCGGGGAACGTGTCCCGGGCCCTGGCCTCGGGCCGATCGGCAGCGGAGCGGGCCCTGGCCTCCCTGGGCCTGGAACCGGAACAGCCCACATTCTCCGCGGAATCCGAAGAGGAAGCAGAAAGGGGCACCCCGTGGGGGATCTGCCTTCTGGAGCCGGAGGCGCCCTGCGAGATCCCGGAGCTGGATCCCAAGGAGCGCAAGGACGACTTTCGGGAGATCTCCCCGCCCCCCGGCTCCGAGGAGGTGGCGGCACTGGCCTCGCGATGCCTGCAGTGCGGAAGCTGCACCGCCTGCGGCATGTGCTGGTTCTTCTGTCCGGACCTGGCGGTCCGAGTGGACAGCCACAGACAGAATGTGGAAATCGATACCCATTACTGCAAGGGCTGCGGCATCTGCGCCACTGTCTGTCCCAGAGGGGTCATCCGAATGCGGGAGGATACTTGAATGAACCGGACCGTACGAGCCAACACCGAACAGACCAGAGACATGCTCCTGGGCAGCGACGCGGTGGCCTGGGGGGCCAGGCTCTGCCGGCCGGACGTGATCGCTGCCTATCCCATCACCCCGCAGACCCACATCATCGAGACCCTTTCCGGGTTTGTGGACAGCGGGAAGCTGTCAAGTGAATACATCAAGGCGGAGTCCGAGATGTCCGCCCTGGCCGCCTGTTACGGGGCGGTTGCCACGGGCAGCCGGAGCTTCACCGCGACCAGCTCCCACGGCCTGGCCCTGATGCACGAAATGCTGCACTGGGTCGCAGGCTCCCGCTTCCCCATGGTCCTGGTCAATGCCAACCGGGCCCTGGGGGCGCCCTGGAATATCTGGACGGACCAGAGCGACAGCCTCTCCCAGAGGGACACCGGCTGGCTCCAGCTCTACTGCGAAACCGTCCAGGAGGCGCTGGACAGCACCATCCTGGCCTACTGGCTCAGCGAGCGGATCATGCTGCCGGTCATGGTCATGATCGACGGATTCATCCTCTCCCACACCATGGAGCAGCTTCTGATCCCGGACCAGGAGACGGTGGACGCCTTTCTGCCACCGTATGAGCCCCCCTATCGCCTGGACACGGAGAACCCCATGAGCTTCGGGGCTGCAGCCACTCCGGACAACTTCTACAACCTGCGCAAGGCCATGGCCAAGACCATGCGGGCCTCGCCGCGGACCCTGGAGCAGGGCTATGCCGCATTCCGGGAACACTTCGGCCGGGACTACGCCAACCTGCACTGGGACGGCCCTGAAGATGCGGACACGGTGCTTCTTAGCAGCGGAGCCGTGACCGGGACGGTGCGGACAGCGGTTCAGGAGCTGCAAAGCGAGGGACACCGCATTGCCCTGATCAAGCTGAGGCTCTTTCGCCCCTTCCCCAAGGATGAGCTCATGACCATGCTTTCCGGGGTGAAACGGGTCATCGTGCTCAACCGGGCGGTTTCCTTCGGCGCCGGAGGCACCCTGACCCAGGAAGTGCGCAGCGCCCTGTACGCCATGCCGGATCGCCCGGCTGTCCTGGACGTGATCGCCTCCCTGGGCGGCAAGGAGATCTTTCCGGAAACAGTCCGCGAGCTCGT
>JAIPDU010000031.1 GCA_021737525.1 Desulfohalobiaceae bacterium
ATGGAAGCTCCTATGCAGGAATCCTACGGGGGGTATTTTTTAACTTTTCACTGGAGGTTCTGTCGATTTTCTTCGCTCGTCACGTGGGGGAAACCCCTCACCCACTTTTTCTCAAAAGTGGGTGAGGGGTGGGGGCAGGGATGCCCCCGCGTGGCGAGCGTTAGAAAATCAAGAACCGGAGCTGCACAGTGAAAAAATACCCCGCGTAGGATTTTCTCATGCGTATTTCGCGGACGCGACACTAGACAAATAACTCGACAAATCAGCCATACAGTCCTCTCCAAAATGCAATATAGTATCTGTCTTCTAGGGCTCAACCACAAAACCGCACCTGTGGAAACACGGGAACAATTCGCCCTCACCGGCTGTTCCAACCGGGACCTGGACATGTTGGGCGAAAACAGCCCCGTGCGGGAGCTCTGCATCCTCTCCACCTGCAACAGGGTGGAAATCCTGGCGGTGGGGGAAGAGTCCGTTGTCAGGGATCTCCTGCTCCAGCACTGGGCCGCATGCTGCCAACAGGATCCGGACAGGCTCGAAGCCTCGTCCTACACCTTCCGCGACCTGGATGCGGTGGAACATCTGTTCATGGTGGCCTCCAGCCTGGATTCCATGGTCGTGGGCGAGCCGCAGATCCTGGGCCAGCTCAAGGAGGCCTACAAACTGGCCACCCAGGAGGGTACCACCGGGGTCGTGCTCAACAGGCTCATGCACAAGGCCTTCTCCGTGGCCAAACGGATCCGCAGCGAAACACGCATCGCCCAGAACGCGGTCTCCATCAGCTACGCCGCGGTGGAACTGGCCAAGGAGATATTCGCCGATTTCGGAAACAAAAGGGCCATGCTCATCGGGGCGGGAGAAATGGCCGAGCTTGCGGCTTCCCATCTGCTCCGCTCCGGGCTTGGCTCCCTGGTCATCACCAACCGCACCTTCTCCAGAGCCAGGGAGCTGGCCCATTCCCTGAACGCTACCCCCGTGCCCTTCGAGGAAATGAGCGAACAGCTCACCCAGGTGGACATCGTGATCAGCTCCACCGGCTCCAGCAGAACCATTCTCCACGCCCAGCAGATGAAGCGGATCCTGAGAACGCGGAGATACAAGCCCATGTTCTTCATCGATATCGCCGTCCCCCGGGACATCGATCCGGACATCAACCGCCAGGACAATGTCTATCTCTACGACATCGACGACCTCAAGGGCGTTGTGGAGGAGAACATGATGAGGCGCAGGGACGAAGCGGACCTGGCCCACGCCATTGTGAGCGATGAGGTGCAGGGCTTTCAGTCCTGGCTCAAATCGCTGGATCTCACTCCCACCATCAAGGATATGGTCCGTCAGGGCGACGACATCGCGGAGAAGGAGCTCTCCAAGTCGCTGAAGCATCTGGACCAGAGCGAGGTCAGCCCGGAAGTGCGGCAGGCCATGCGCACCCTGGCCCATTCGGTGAGCAAAAAAATCCTGCATCACCCCATTTCCTTCCTCAAGCGCAAGGCCAACCAGGAGGACTCCGCCCGCTACTCCATCTCCCTGGCCAGAAGGATGTTCAATCTGGACCGCGACGCCCCCCGGGGAAGCAAGGACCCCCACTCCTCTTCAGAGGATTAACGCTCCCGCAGCCTCCTCCTCTCCTTGAGCCCGCCAAAGCTATGGACGCAACGGACCGGGCATGCTACAGAGAATAGTGCATACTCGAATCTTCGCCTTGCTCCAGGTTATGGACTCAGACCCCGACAGTCGAATCTTCGGGCCCGGTGTCGCATTCCAACCAAGCAGGACACAGACCTGATCCTGGAGGCTCCAGACGCACCCCGCCACCTTATGCGGTGGGCTTCGCGAAGAGCGCTTCAGTCGAACTGGACGGGACCCACTTCATGGGTAATCCTTCACGGACCCCGGGCTCAGCACAAAAGACCTAAAGCAAGCGCCTATGAGCAAGAACAGAGTCGCTTTTCTGCAGCGGGTTCATCCCTTCGACATCCTTCCCGCCGAGGAGCTGGAAAGCCTGGCCGGCACACTGAGCCGCACGCACCAGTACAAGGACATGACCCTCTTCGTGCAGGGCACCACTGTCCTGGACTATGTGCACATTGTCCAGGACGGCCGTCTGGAGCAGTTCATCAAGGAGGGAGGGGAGAAGCTGCTGCGCACCTTTCTCTCGGAGGGGGACATCTACGGCGGTCTCTCGGTCCTCTTCAACAACGGCGTGTCCATACGCACTGTCACCACCCTGGAGGACACCACCCTTTTCCGCCTGCCCAAGGACATCTTCCTCGACGTGTGCACCCGATACCCCGATTTCACGCGATACTTCTCGGAAAGCTTCCAGAGGAACATGCTCCAGCAGCCCTATGTGGCCTTTATCGCCAAGAGCTCGAGACAAGGAGGAACCGACGAGGGCCAGACAGGATTTCTGAACCAGAGCCTGACCAATATCTTCTCCAGGGATATCGTCTCCTGCGGAGAACGGGACTCGGTGCGGGAAGCGGCCAAGCGCATGACCGAGCACAAGAGGAGCTCCATAGTTGTGCTCGATGACGCCGGCGGCTACAAGGGGCTGCTCACGGACCACGACCTCAGGGAAAAGGTGGTCGCCGCAGGGCTCGAGCATCACACCGCGGTCAGCGACGTCCTGTCCACCCCGCTGGTCTCCCTTCCGGCGGATTCCCGGATCTTCGAGGCCATGCTGCTCATGATGCAGCACGGCATCAAGCATCTGGCCATCACCGGTCCTTCGGAGGAGATACTGGGGATCGCCACGGAGGAGGACCTTCTGCTCACCCAGGGCCGCTCTCCGGTCTTCCTCATGCACGAGCTGCAGAACGCCGAGTCCATCGGGGAGCTCGCGGCCCGCTACCGCCAGCTTCCGGGCCTGATCCGCTCCCTCCTGGACAGCGGGGCCAAGGCGGAGCACCTGAACAGGGTCATCACCGCGGTATCCGACGCCATCCTGAACCGGGTCCTGGAATTCGCCCTGGCGGAAACGGGACCGCCTCCGGTGAAATTCGCCTTCATGCTGGTGGGGAGCGAGGGCCGCAGGGAACAGACCCTGAAAACGGACCAGGACAACGCCATCGTCTTCGAGGACGTGCCCCAATCGGAGCGGGAGGAAACCCAGCGCTTCTTTCTCCGCCTGGGGGAGATCGTCTCCGACTGGCTCAACCAGATCGGCTTCGCCTATTGCGATTTCGATATCATGGCCCGGAACCCGGACTGGTGCCAGCCTCTTTCCACATGGAAAGACTACTTCTACCGCTGGATACGGGCGGCTGAGCCGGAAAATCTCCTCCAGGCCAGCATCTTCTTCGATTTCCGCTGCGGATACGGCGACTGCGAGCTCATCGAGGAGCTGAGCCAGGAGCTCTTCGGATCTCTGGGGGGATGGAAGGGCTTTTTCCGGCACCTTGCGGACAACGCCCTCCATTTCAAGCCGCCACTGGACTTCTTCGGGAACCTGGTTCTGCAGACCAAGGGAGAACAGAAGAACACCCTGGACATCAAGACCCCCATGCGGCTCATCGTGGATTTCGCCAGGATCTTCGCCCTGCAGAACCACATCCCGCAGACCAACACCCTGGAGCGGATCCGCGAGATGCAGCGCAGAGGGGTCCTGGAGATGGAGGACGCCCAGGAGCTGGAGCACGCCTACTCCTACCTCATGCAGGTGCGCCTCTCGCACCAAGCGGCCATGATCCACGAGGAACAGCTCCCTCCGGACAACTATATCCACCCCAAGCGGCTGACCCACATCGAGCGGCAGTCCCTCAAGGAATCCTTCAAGCGCATCCGCATGGCCCAGGGCAAGATGCGCATGGAGCTGACCCAGGCTACCGGGATCGGGTAGGTGCGTTCTGCGTTCCCCGTTCACCGTTCACCGTTCTACGTTCTGCGTTTCCCATTCTAGGTTTTCCGTTCACCGTTCTGGGTTCAGGGTTCTGGGTTCTGGGTTCTGGGTTCCCCGTTCCCCGTTCTGCGTTCAGGGTTCAATTGAGGCGATAGGCGATAGGCTATGGGCGATGGGCTGGCCAGAGGATATTGCTTTATTGTCCCCACACTCTGCGTGGGGACTAATTTGGGACGCTCTGCGTCCAGAATGACCGCAGAGCGGTCGGAATACGTCCCCACATGGAGCGTGGGAACCATAAGAAATTGAACCCAGAACCCGGAACCCAGAACGGTGACCCCGGAACCCAGAACGTTGAACGGGGAACCCTGAACGAGGAACGGGGAACGGGGAACGGGGAACGGGGAACGCTGAACGAGGAACGGGGAACCCTGAACGGGGAACGGGGAACGGGGAACGCTCAACCACCCTGCATATTGCACAGCTTGGGGATCCGGGAATAGTCCACGCAGCGCTCCATTCTCCGGCTCGCCTCCCGGGCCTGGCGCAGGGTGAAAATATCCTGCTTCTCCAGCATGGGAACCAGCTTGAGATAGATCTCCGCTGCAGTCAGGGCGTCCCCGAGGGAGGAATGCCTGCCGTGGATGCGCGCTCCCAGCCTCCTGGCGGTCGCCTCCAGGGTCTGGTCCTTGCGGCTGGACAGCACTGCCGCGGCGAGCAACAGGGTGTCCAGGACCGGATTGGCGAACTGAAGGCCCACCTTGTGCCCCTGTTGCCGCAGAAAGAGCATGTCGAACTCCGCGCAGTGTGAGACGAGCACCGAATCCCGACAATAGAAGCGAAATGAGGCCAGCACCTGATCCGGCCGGGGCTTTTCCCGGACCATCTCCGCGCTGATCCCATGGACCCGTTCCGATGCCGCGGAAATATCGCCGTAGGGACGGATCAACTGATGGAAGGTCTCGCCCTGGCAAATCCTGCCCCGAACCACCCGGACCGCGCTGACGGAGACGATCTCGTCCCCTCCGTGCGGATCCAGCCCGGTTGTCTCCAGGTCAAAGATGGTGCAGGGCAGCTCGCGCAGGAAAACATCATCCAAGGGGGGTGTGGGAACAGGTTCCTCCAGCAGGCGGGGATCCAGCCGGGTGGGAGAAAGGATCTCCAGAGGGATGTCGTCGTGGAGCGAACAGACCAGGGACGAGGCGCAGCGGCAGGCATGCTCTGCCGTCTCGCCATCCCCATATCCGTCAGCTCGCTCCAGGTAGACCATCAAGGCACCTGTTCCCTCCTTATCGCTCCCCAAGGGGACAATCCCCGCGCAAATCCCCTTTTCCCGCAGAAAATCCGCTTCAAATCCGCGGAAGGCGCCGAGCCGGGCACCCTCCGCCGGGACGGAGGCTCCAGCTTCCCCGATTCTTTCAGCGATTTCCGGGCCCAGCAGGTCCTCCAGACTGCGGCCCAGCCCCATGTACCCGATGGCGCTGTCGTGCCCCCCGCTTTCCTCAAGCAGCACGGCGCAGATATCCAGCGCCCGCGCATTGAAATAGACGATTTGACTCCAGGCGTTGACCAGCAAAACCCCCTGAGGCATGCGGTTCAATGCCTCCAGGAGCAGGGCCTCTTCCCGCTGAAGCAGGGCGCTGTCACCCACGGGGCCGGATTCGAGCTGATCCCTCATCTGCCGCATCTGGGTTGCTGCTTCGTTCATCCGCCTGGCCAGCTGCATGACCTCCCGACAACCCTGCACCCTGATCTCGTGCTCCGGATTGACCGTGGTCACCAGGCTGCTGTCCTCGGTGAGCCTGTCCAGGGGGAGGATATAGCTGTGGAACATCTCGTTCAGGAAAAAGAGCAGAATAATGAGCAGAAGGCTGCCCCCCAGGAACAAGGGCGCTATCAGATCGTCCGGTGTCTGGGACAGCTGGGCCTGCACATTCTGGGGTAGCCCCTGCCAGACATAGACCCCCATCCCGGCCAGAAAGACCAGGGTCAAGACCACAAAGCCCACGGAAAAGACCCAGTATTTCTGTTTCAGGTTCATTGCGGATACCAGCCTCGCATTTTCAAAATGACGTCCCTTTTACCAGGCTCCCGACTCCTGTCCAGATCCCGGCTTGACCGGGCCGTTTGCACAAATACAGGCCCCAAAGAAAAGGGCGCATCCGCCGCAGGGAAGCTCCCTGAGCAACCGGCGGATACGCCCTGTAGCGGTCACACGGTGCCGCTTCCTGTTTTCCTTTACTCACGAGCAAGTGGCTGTCTGAAGCCGGCATGCCCGCAACTGCATCAGCTCAAGCCACCGTTGCCCATGAAGATGACCCACAAGATGGCGAAGACGACGCAGAGGATCATGTAGATGTCTTGCTTTTCCATAGAACACCCCCTTACTTGCTATTCCGTGGTCTCTTCCACCACTATGTTGGGCTCCTCCGCTGGGCGACGGATTTCCTCGTCCGTCACAGAGGACATCTCCGCCTTGAAGGCCAGGGCCCACATCATGACGATGCCCAGGATCCACCACACGATCTGCCAGGACCACAGCGGCGGGAACCCGGCGAAGCTGAAGGCGTTGTTGCCGATGAGGCAGAGCGGGCCGATGGCGAAGATGTACCACACCGGGACCACGATCTTCATGGCATTGCGCCAGGACTGACCCTTGGGCGAAGGCTTCTCCACGCTGTCGATCCAGTCCCGGAGCTCCTTCTGCCGCTCCTTGGCGGACTCGCTGTCCTTCACTCCCAGCAGCCGGGTCAAGTAGGCAAACAAGAGGCCCACGCCCGTGCCCCAGCCTGCGGAGTGGATGGTCAGGGGGTACTTGAACACGCTATAGGTCAGATAAACCATGAACATGCCCACCAGGATGCCCACGAAGGTGCCCCAGCCGGGCCAGCGCAGGCCCCAGAGCACGCCGAGCTGCGGGATGTACATGATGAACCCGAAGGCCGTGGCCAGGCCGCCGAGCATGACCAGGGCCGCCTTGGAGGTGAGCCCCACCATGAGGGCGATAATGGTGATGATGGTCACGAAGATGCGGTTGACCCAGATCTGCTCCGCGTGGCCGCCCTTCTTCTTGCGCACCTTGAGCCACCACACGTCGCGCATGAGGATGGTTCCGGCGGTGCCGATGTAGGGAGCCGCGGTGGAGTGCATGGCCGCGATCAGGCCGATGAAGCAGATACCCAGGGCGAAGGGCGGCAGGAACTTGGCCATGAGCATGGGGACCACGTCGCCGTCGGAAGCGATCTCCGGCAGGACGTTGCCGTCCAGAAGAGCCGCGCCCAGACCCTGGAAGGCGGTGAAGAAGAAGAGGCAGAAGCCCACGATGAAGGTGGACATGAACACCTGCTGCCAGGCGAAGGGTTTGGGGTTCTTGTTCCCGAAGTTCCACATGGTGAAGGCCGGTGAGGATTGAATCCCCATGAGAGCGAACATGTAGGTCAGGATCATGAGCGAGGTCCAGGAGCCCCCGAACAGGGTCCACTCGGCAAACCCGGGAACCTGGAGCATGCTCTCATCCATGTTCGCCACTCTCGTGCTGAACTCGCTCCAGCCGCCAAAGTGGTGCAGAGTGTACGCGCCGATGATGATGATGGCGAAGACGAGCAGGATCATCTGGATCACCCCGACCCAGGTGCTCGCCTTGAGCCCTCCGGTCATGACGTAGAACCAGACCACTGCCGCGAGGAAAATGGCCCCCACGGTGCTGGGATACCCGGTAACCCACTGGAACAGGGCGCCGGCGGCCATGAGCTGCACCGCGGAATAGAAGATCCCGTAGAGGCAGGCGGTGAGCACCACCAGCCAGCGCACACCCTCGTTATCGTAGTAGTAGGCATACATGTCACCGGGAGTGACGAAGCCGTAGCGCTTGCCCAGCATCCAGTTCCTCTTGGCAAAGAAGGTACCGGTGATGGGAATGGTCAATACGTAGAAGGAAGCAAAGGCGTAGGCCAGGCCGGACATCCAGATCAGGCCCGGATGGCCCACTGTGGTCCAGCCGCTGAAGGAGGCCGCTGTCGCGGCCATCATGAAGGCGATCATGGGGATCCCGCGACCGCCGATACTGTATCCGGACGAGGTCCTTTCCGTGAAGTAGCCCCTAAGGCCCCAAAATAAACAGTAGATGATGTACAGGCCCAGAAAGATCCAGACCCATGTGGTTCCGGCAGTTTCCATAGTTCCCCCTCCCGTGTTTTACGGGATGACCAGCGGTCAACCCGGCTTCCTGATAGCCTAACCTCCCGTTCTGCGTTTGCCGGATAAACGTTTCTCTCCCCTTCCGCGCTTACCGAGCCTTTTGGGGCCCCGGGGGATCCCGGGACCCTTCCCAAGTTAACACAATATCCCCCTCCCTTGCTTAGGATTTGCTACCGGTCCAGCCGATGCCTCACCCTCTGGGACACCTCCCTTGCCCCTTTTTGCGGACTCCAGCTCCGGCCCGGACCGGGATGTGGCCGAGGCCGGCTCCGGCTACCTAGCCCTGCACCTGCTGCCTGATCTCCTCCACGATATGGGGGTTGGCCAGGGTCATGACGTCCCCCACGTCCTTGCGGTTGGAGATGGAGGCCAGGATCCGGCGCATGATCTTGCCGGAACGGGTTTTGGGCATATCCGCCACAATGTAGACGTGGGCCGGACGGGCGATCTTGCCCACCACGTCTGAGATCGCGCCGGAGATCTTCTTGGCCAGCTCTTCGCTTGGCTCCTCGCCCGGCTTGAGGGAGACATAGAGATCTGGGATCGTGCCCTTGACCTCGTCCTGGACGGAGACGACAGCGGCCTCGGCCACTTCGTCCACGGTCAGGGCGGCGGACTCGATCTCCTTGGTCCCCAGCCTGTGCCCGGCCACATTGATCACGTCGTCCACGCGGCCCAGGATCCGGACGTATTTGTCCGCGGCCATCATCGCCGCGTCACCGGCCATGTAGGGCCAGTCGCGCCAGTCCGTGCTGTTGGGATTCTTGTTGTACGGGGCGTAGTAGGTCTTGACGTAGCGCTCCCGGTTCTTCCAGATGGTCTGCATCCCGCCTGGCCAGGGATTGCGGATGCAGATGTTTCCTGCCCTTTTCTCCCCGGGCTGAATCTCGTGGCCCTCGTCGTCCAGGACCACCGGATGGACTCCCGGAATTCCCGGACCGGCGCTTCCCGGCTTCATGGGATCCACCCCGGGCAGTGTGGAGCAGAGGAAGCCGCCTGTCTCGGTCATCCACCAGGTGTCCACAATCACCGCCTTGCCCTTGCCCACGACGTTGTAGTACCAGCGCCAGACCTCGGGCTCGATGGGCTCGCCCACGGTGGTCATGTGTTTGAACTCATGGTTGTACTGCAGCGGCGTGTCTCCGCCGGCCTTGCGCAACCCCCGAATGGCGGTGGGCGAAGTGTGGAAGATGTTCACCCCCAGCTCCTCCGCGATGCGCCAGGGCCGGGCGGCGTCGGGATAGGTGGGCACGCCCTCGTAGATCACCGTGCTGCCGCCCACGGACAGCGGTCCGTAGACGATGTAGGAGTGTCCGGTGATCCAGCCGATGTCCGCCATGCACCAGTACACGTCCTCGGGGTGGATATCCTGGATGTACTTGGAGGTCCAGGTCACATAGGCCAGATACCCTCCCGTGCTGTGCACGCAGCCCTTGGGCCTGCCCGTGGAGCCGCTGGTGTACATGAGGAACAGGGGATCCTCGGCGGGCATGGATTCCGGCTCGACCTCCGCGTTCCTGTACTGCTTGAGCAGATCATTCACGAAGTAGTCCCGCCCTTCCACAGTGGCGGGGTCACCGGAGTAGGTCCCTGGGTAGCGCTGCCAGATCAGGACCTTGCTCACCTTCTGCCCCTGCTTGTCCGCGGCTTCCACTGCCTCGTCCGCCTTGCCCTTGTGGTCCAGGAGCTTGCCGCCGCGGTAGTAGGCGTCCATGGTGATCAGGACATCGCTCTCCGAGTCCCAGATGCGGTCCGCGCAGGCCTTGCCGCTGAATCCGGAGAAGACCTCGGAATGGATCACTCCCAATCTGGCGCAAGCGAGCATGGTAATGGGCAATTCGGGAACCATGGGCATATGAAGCGTGACCCGGTCCCCCGCCTTGAGGCCAGCGAAATCGCGCAGAACAGCCGCTGTCTCATTCACCCTGCGATAGAGCTCCTGATAGGTGATCTTTTGGATTCGTTCCTCCTCCAATTCGGGAACGAAATAGATGGCGGTCTTGTTGCGGTAGTCTTCCAGGTGCCGATCCACGCAATTGTAACTCGCGTTGAGCTTTCCTCCCACGAACCATTTCCAGCAGGGCGCATCACTGGTATCCAGGACAGTGTGCCAGTATTTGTCCCAGTCCAGCATTTCCGCGTGTTCCTCGAAGCACTCCGGGAAATTTTCCAGACTGAAACGCTGGTAAATGCTTGGATCCGTGCAGTTTGCCTGCCCGATAAATTCCACCGGAGGGTAGTAGTACTCTTCCTCTTGCAGGGTAACTTCATAACCCTTGGATTCCTTTTCTGCCATAGGCCCTCCTCTGCGGTTTGACCAAGTTCCTGAGGCAAAGACAATCGACTTTTCCATTCTTAATTTTTGTATGACAAACAATGTTTATCCTGTCAAGCGGATTTCACATTTATTGACCCTTTTAGCGAAAGAGTTGATTCAGCGCCCGGCCTCAGGTACAAAGGAAAGGAGGGAATAACCATCCGCCAACCCCTTCCTGTCTGGAGTTGCGCAGACGAAAGGGAGCATCCCCCATTGGAGGGCCTATGAGCCTCAGACACCTCAATGCCCTGTTCCGTCCCCGATCCGTCGCCGTGGTTGGTGCCTCGAACCGTCCCAAGAGCATCGGCTCGGTGGTCATGCGCAATCTGCTCAGGGAGGAATTTTCCGGCCCCATTCTTCCGGTGAATCCCAAATACAGGGCGGT
>JAIPDU010000032.1 GCA_021737525.1 Desulfohalobiaceae bacterium
CCAGGAAGGACGCCAAAAGCAAGCTCCAGGAGATTACTCAAAAACAGTATCAGGAGCGCCCCAAATATTACCTGCTGGACAGCTTCGGCCCGGAGCACGCCAAGACCTACCAGGTGGAGATCACCCTGCCCGATGGGAGTACCCGCATCGCAGAGGCATCGAGCCTGAAAAAAGCGGAGCAGCTCGCCGCGGAGAAGGCCCTGCAGGGAATGCGGGATCCGGAGGAGGACTAGCCCGGCTGTGAGCGCCACATCAGCTCAATCCCGCCCTGCCCGAAGGATAAATGTATCCTGCTCCACATCTCCAATCGTTTCGCGGAAATAAGTCTACAGCTGAATAGAAAAAACAGGCTCACGAAACAGCGACGATAAAGACCAATGCAATTATGTGTTGGTCCCTTGGGGCTTATTTAACCGCCAAGACGCCAGGAGCGCCAAGGATACCGCCAAGGGAAGAGGTTTTGCTTTGCGGGAACGCCCGCAAAGCAAAGAACGCCTTCGCTATCAAAGACAAGAGCGTAAGGCGAAGCCTTTTCCTTTGCCGCAACCCGGCAAAGGAAAAATTCTTACTGGGCGTCTTACTTGGCGTTCTTTGCGCCTTGGCGGTTTACCTTCTTAGGAGAACAAATTTAGCCTGCCCCACCCCTGTCGACACCTTGACCGCGCTATTCCTCCAACCCGGCCACCTTCCGCTCCACCTCGTCGATCACGTGTCCGGGTGTGGAAGCCCCGGCAGTCAATCCCACAACCCGACAGGCCCGAATCCGCTCCAGCGGCAGCTCCTCCGCCTCCTCCACGTGCACACAGGGTTTGCCATGAGAGGCGGCCACCTGGGCCAGGCGCCGGGTATTTCCGCTGCTTCGCCCGCCCACCACAATCATCAGCTCCACCTGATCCGCGATATCCGAGGCCTCCTGCTGCCTCTGCCTGGTCGTATCGCAGATGGTGTCCAGCACCGGAAGCTCCCCGCCCAGACGGGCGCGAAGATCCTCATAAATCCGGGTGTACTCCGAACGGTCCTGCGTGGTCTGGGCGGCCAGGACATACCTCTTTCCCTGTTCCAGACACCCGGAAAGCTCGGACAGCTCCTGGAACACCATTGTCTCGCTCTGGGCGTAGCTTAACAGGCCCACCACCTCCGGATGATCCGGCTCGCCGTAGAGCAGGAGGTTTCGCTCCCCGGTATACGTCTCGATGAGCTTCTGGGCCTTCTTCACCTTGGGACACGTGGCGTCCACCAGATACACCCCCTTCCGCCGCAGGGTACGCCGAACATGTCTGGGAACGCCGTGGGCCCGGATGACGATGCTGCTCCCCGGGGATGCGCTCTCGGGATCCTCGAGCCGGCCCACCCCCTTGGCGGCGTACATGGCCAAGACCTGGGGATTGTGGATGATCGGGCCCAGGGTATAGATATCCGCCGCTGCCTCGGCCTGTTCCGAGAGGAGCCGCTCCAGCTTCTTCAGGGCCAGATCCACTCCCATGCAGAAACCGGCTGTTGCGGCTCGAAGGACTTTCGGCATATTCCCTTCTCCGTCGATTGCGCTAAACGGGAGCCACCGCCTCAGGGAGCGCCCCCGGATTGTCCGGCCTTGTCAGGGGCAAGCTCCCCCAACAGGGCTTCGACTTCGTCCCAGGAACAGACCCGGACCAGCCGGCTGCGGACCGCGCTGGCACCGGGAAAGCCCTTCAAATACTTGGGCAGGATGGTCCGCATTTTGAGCAGGTTCTTGCGGCTGTCCGCATAGTGCCGGCACAGGGACACATGTCGCCGGGCCGCCTCCAGGCGCTCGGACTGATCCGCCTCGTTCTCGCCTGGACCGCCTCCTTGCAAAGTGCGAAGATGTGCCCGGAACACAGCCGGATTGCTCAAAGCGCCCCGGGCGTACATTATCCCGTCCGCCGCGCCCTGGTCCAGGCAGGCGAGGCCATCGGCCGCGGTGTACATATCCCCGCTCGCCAGGAGGGGAACCCCGATGCGCTCCCGCAGCACCCGCAGGTGGCTCCAATTCGCTTTCCCGGAAAGCCCCTGCGCTGCGGAACGGGGATGCAGGGTGACCCAGCCCAGGCCGATGCCCTCCAGCCTCGCCGGTGCAGGCCCGGATACAAACTCCGCCCCGCTCCATCCGGAGCGGATCTTGACCCCGACCCGGCCCTCCCCGGCGAGATGCACCATTGCCTGCAGGATCTCCGCCAAGCGGCCGCTGTCCTCGAGCAGGCCCGCTCCGGCCCCGGTCTTGACCACCTTCTTCACCGGACAGCCGGCATTGAGATCGAAATAACGGGCCCCCAGATCCAGGAGGCGCCGTACCGCCTCGCGGACGAAGGAAACCTCCGCCCCGAAGATCTGCGCCACCAGGGGGCTGTCCTCCGGCACACGGGGGGTGCTGCGGACGAGATCCCAACTGCCCTCTCCGCCATAGACCAGTCCCTTGGCGCTGACCATTTCCGTGCAGGCGACAGCGGCTCCGTACCCCCGACAGAGCATGCGGAAGGGGAGATCGGAGAACCCGGCCAACGGCGCCAGCCAGGGCCTGTCCGGAGCAACCGGAGGCAATGCCTCCTCCGGAACGAGGATTGTGGAGACCGGTGTGCTCTGTGCCACTCCTTCTACTCCTCAGCCGCGGCGGTGTCCGCCCCCTTCGGCCACTTCAGGAAGGATCCGATCGGGAGCCTTGGTCCTGCTCCATCTGCCATCTGGTCAGGGCGCTATAAATATTTTTCCCGATGCGCCTGTCCCCGCCGCTTAGCTCCTCCAGCCACCGGGAGACCTCGGAGCGCTTGGTGGAATCCTTGGAGGGGCAGGGATTTTCCCAGATGGGCAACTCCCATTCCCGCACCGCCTTGCGGATCTGTTTCTTCTGCAATAGCAGAAGCGGCCGGATGAGCTGGAATTCCCCGCCGAAAAAGCTCTCCTTGCCGAACATCCCTTCCACCCGGCCGGAATAGGCGAGATTGAGAAAAAAATTCTGCACCAGGTCATCCGCGTTGTGACCCAGGGCGATATGGGTCAGATTGTAGTGCTTGACCAGCTTGAAGAGCCGTTTCCTCCGCCGCCAGCTGCAGAAGAAGCAGGGAGACCTTTTCCTGTTCTCCTGGCTGTGGGCCCTGGGACCCATATCGCACAGCTCCAGGTGTCCCGCCACGCCGTTTTCCCGCAGCCACTTCCGCAGAGGCAGGTGATTCTTGGAATCGAATCCCGGATTGATGTGGATGGCCATCAACTGCACGGAAAAGGGGAGACGGATACGGTGCAGGAGCATGATCTGCAGCAGGAGGAAACTGTCCACTCCTCCGGACACGGCGATGCCCACACGGGCTCCCGGATGGAGCATGGCGGTGCGGTACATCATCTTGCCCGCCTTGGACAGGCACGCCTTTTGGGTATAGGTCAACTTTTTCCTTTGTCGCATGATCCGTATTAGGGGCTATTGACGACCCCAGACTTAGTGTTTATAAGTTTTGTCTGCGCAACGGCACCCCATAGCCATACCTCTACCGCACACGCAGCAACAGTTGCCGAGCCACGCCACAAGCTGCGGAACACCCCCGGAATTTACCCGGGTCATCGACAACCGGGAAGGCGTATCATGCGTAGCGGCTCCCGGAAAGACAAGTCCTTAAACCGCAGCCGTTGCTCCTGTCAACGCGGACAGGCACGGCTGCCCATACACGAACCTCGACCAGCGGAAAGATATTCGTCTGGAGAGGAAAACAGGAGATGATCACATGGCCCGTATTACGGTGGAGGACGCTCTGAGTCAGGTCAACAACCGATTTGTTGTGGCCCAGTTGGCCTTTCAGCGCGTGAAAATGTATCGCGAGGGATATAAGCCACTGATCGAATCCAACAATAAGGAAGTTGTCAACGCCCTGCGGGAAATCGCCGCGGGCAAGGTCAAATTGAAGCAATCCATTCCCGAGGTGGGGATCAATCTGGATTAGAGCAAAGCCTTCCGCTTCCTTTTGTCCAGGCGACGGACAAAGGATGGATGCCCTGTGGACCGCCTACTCTGTTAGCCAGGGATGCCTGTTCTTCCGGGATTACCGGAAGCGGGGCACCCCCATTCGGTAGAACCAGATAAAATCCCTTGACTGAGGATAGAATACATATGGCCAAGCGCGACTACTACGAAGTTCTCGGAGTCTCATCCCAGGCCAGCGGGGAGGAGATCAAAAAGGCCTATCGCAAGATCGCCTTCGAGAACCATCCGGACCGCAATCCCAACGATCCCGAAGCGGAGCAGGTCTTCAAGGAGGCCTCCGAAGCCTACGAAGTGCTCAGCGATCCGCAAAAGCGACAGTCCTACGACCGTTTCGGACACGAAGGAATGAATGGGTCGCAATTCGGTGGCTACGGCTCTGCGGAAGACATTTTCAGCACCTTCAGCGACATTTTCGACAGCTTCTTCGGCTTCGGCGGAGGCTCCCGGGGACGCAGAGGCCCACGCCCCCAACAGGGCGCAGATCTGCGCTACAACCTGACCATCTCCTTCGAGGAAGCCGTGCTGGGCACCGAAGTGGAGCTGCAGATCCCCAAGGAAGAGAACTGCGAGCAGTGTCAGGGGTCCGGTTCCGAGCCGGGCCACACCCCTGAAACCTGCAAGCACTGCGGCGGCCAGGGACAGGTCGTTCAGAAACAGGGCCTGTTCCGTATCGCCACCCCCTGCCCCATATGCAAGGGTGAGGGACGTGTCATCAGCCATCCCTGCAAACACTGCAAAGGCAAGGGCGCGGTGCACCAGACCAAGGAGCTCAATGTGACCATTCCCGCGGGAGTGGATCACGGGAATCACCTCAGGCTGCAGGGCGAGGGCGAGGCCGGGACCCACGGAGGCCCCAACGGCGATCTCTACGTGGTCATCCACGTCGAGGAGCATCCCCAGTTCAGCCGGAAGGGCCAGGATCTGCACACCGAGATGGAAATCGGCTTCGCCCAGGCCGCCCTGGGGGACAAGATCGAGGTGCCCACCCTGCAGGACAGCGTCAATCTGGAGATCCCCAAGGGCACGCAGAGCGGGCAGTCCTTCCGCCTCAAGGGGCTGGGCGCGCCCTATGTCAACAGCAACAAGACAGGCAGCCTCATCGTGCATGTAAAGGTCAACACCCCCACCCACCTGAGCAAAAGGCAGGAGGAGCTCCTGGAAGAGTTCGCCGAGCTCGAGGAACAGAAGGGCAAAAGCAAGGTGAGGTCCTTCTTCAAGCGGGCCATGGGGGAACATGAATAAGGATCTGACCCATCTGAACAGGGATGGATCGGTGCGCATGGTGGACGTAGGGGACAAGCCCGACACAGAGCGCCGCGCCGTCTTCCAGAGCAGGATCCGCATGGGCCGGGAAGCCTTCGACAAGCTCGAGCGGAGCGCCCTGCCCAAGGGGGATGCGCTCAACACCGCTCGTATTGCCGGAATTCAGGCGGCAAAGCAAACCGCTCACCTCATTCCCCTGTGTCACCCCGTTTTCCTGACCAGCGTCGAGATCCGCTTCGAGCTGGAGCGGGAGACGCATTCCGTGCGCATCGAGGCCGAAGCCCGGACCGTCTCCGCCACAGGCGTGGAGATGGAAGCCCTGGTCGCGGCCCAGACCGCCGCGATGACCCTGTACGACATGGGCAAGGCGGTGGAGCGGGAGATGGTTATCGAGGACTGCCGCCTGCTCCATAAATCCGGGGGCAAAAGCGACACTTCCAAGGAAGAGCCGTAAAAGCGCAGTAACTGTTCACCACCTTGCGGAACTGTGAGCCTACCCGGGGTAGGCTTATCCCGATCAGGGTGTTGGTGAATAGTTACAAAGCGCGAAAAAAAGAGCCGCCCCTGACGCAGGGACGGCTCTTTTTGAACCGCTATTGCAGCGCCGGCACATTTGACTGCCGTGCCGGAAGCAGCTCGGCTCCCGTCGCAGGGAGCCCTCCGCGAACTTTTCTTTCTATTGACCTATTGACGCGGCTTGGCTTCGTTGACCTTGAGCGTGCGCCCGCCGAACTTGGATCCGTCCAGGTTGCTCATGGCTTCATCAGCCTGGTCTTGACCCATCTCCACGAAGCCGAACCCTCTGGATTTTCCCGTCTCTCTGTCCCGGACCACGTTGACGTCGCCGACATCGCCGTACTGAGAAAACAGCTCCCTCACATCGTCCTCCGACGAGGAATAAGGCAAATTGCCCACATACATCCTCTTCATGAAACCTCACTCCCTTTCTACTGAGCTTTAAACTCCTTCCGCATCCTACTTCGAGCGGAACCTGGTTGAAAATTATTTCGGGTTCGAAAAGGATTGTCAAGAGAAAAATTCCATTTTATAGGCACCCGAACAGCAGTAAATTCTCCACACTGGAGCCCTTTTTCTCAAGAAGTGGATCCCTCAAGGCGAGCTTCACCCTGATTCAAGGCAGGGAGTACAGGGCGCTGAGAAAAACGATTCCCAACTTAAATCGCGGCCCAACTGAAGACGGGGGCCGTCCGGTTGAGACCACGGAGCAGAAAACCGATCATGACCCGGAACGCAGACCATCCCCTCAGGCGGCTCCCGCGGCGGCCCACCCGCAACCTGGATCTGGGGGGCGTGGGAATCGGCTCGGACCACCCGGTGCGGGTGCAGAGCATGACCAACACGGACACTCGCGATGTTCAGGCCACCCTGGCCCAGATCGAATCCCTGGCGGGGGTCGGATGCGAGATCGTCCGCCTGGCGGTGCCCGACAGCGAAGCTGCCCACGCCCTGCGTCATATCCGGGCCGGCAGCAAGGTCCCCCTGATCGCGGACATCCATTTCGACCACAAGCTCGCCCTGGCCTCCCTGGAGGCCGGAGTGGACGGCCTGCGCATCAACCCCGGCAACATCGGATCCGAAGATGCAGTGAACCGCGTGGTGGACGCGGCCCGAGCCGCGCATACCCCCATTCGCATCGGGGTCAACAGCGGGTCCGTGGAAAGGGACATCGCCCGCAGGCACGGCGGGCCCGTTCCCGGGGCCTTGGTGGAAAGCGCCCTGAGGCATGCGGCCTTGCTGGAAAAGCGGGGGATGCACCAGATCAAGATCTCCCTCAAATCCTCCTCCGTGCCGCAGACCGTGGCGGCGTACAAGCTCCTGGCCCAAAAAACGGAATACCCGCTGCACATCGGGATCACCGAGGCCGGCACCCTGCTCAAGGGCAGCGTCAAAAGCGGCATCGGCCTGGGGATCCTGCTCTACGAGGGCCTGGGCGACACCCTCCGGGTCTCCCTCACCGGCGCTCCCGAGGACGAGGTCCTGGTGGCCTGGCAGATCCTGGGTGCGCTTGACCTGCGGCGACGGGGCCCCGAGATCGTCTCCTGCCCCACCTGCGGCCGCACGGAGATCGACCTCCTGGACCTGGCGAGACGGGTGGAGAAACATTTGCAATCCGTAAGCGAGACCTTTACCGTGGCTGTTATGGGGTGTCCGGTGAACGGACCCGGCGAGGCAGCGGAAGCGGACATCGGCATCGCCGGGGGTCGCGACTGCGGGATCATCTTCCGCAAGGGCCGGGTGCTCCGCAAGGTCTCCGGAGACCGGAATCTCTTCCCCGAATTCTGCCGGGAGCTGGACAGATTCCTTGCCCAATTGCGAGAACAAACCACGGAAAGCGACGAGGACAAGCCATGCGACTGAGCCAGTACTATGTCCCCACTCTGCGGGAGGATCCAGCCGAAGCCGACGTGATCAGCCACAAGCTCCTTTTGCGTGCCGGAATGATCCGCAAGCTCACCTCCGGGCTGTATTCCTTCCTTCCCCACGGCTTCCGGGCCCTGAACAAGATCTGTGCCATCGTGCGCCGGGAGATGGACGCTGCGGACTGTCAGGAAGTCCTGCTCCCCTTTGTCCAGCCGGCCAGCCTATGGCAGGAGACCGGCCGCTGGGAGGTCTACGGCAGTGAGCTTCTCCGGCTCAAGGACCGCCACCAGCGGGACTACTGCCTGGGCCCCACCCACGAGGAGGTGATCACCGACCTGGTCCGGGACGAGATCCGCTCCTACCGGCAGCTGCCGGTCAACCTCTACCAGATCCAGACCAAGTTCCGGGACGAGGTCCGTCCCCGATTCGGTCTCATGCGCTGCAGGGAATTCATCATGAAGGATGCCTATTCCTTCGATCGCGACGAAAATGAGAACGAGGAAAGCTACCGCACCATGCAGCGGGCCTACGAGCGGGTCTTTTCCGGCCTGGGCCTGTCCTTCTGCGCGGTGGAGGCGGATTCCGGTCCCATCGGCGGGAGCCAGTCCCACGAGTTCATGGTCCTGGCCGAGACCGGGGAGGACAGCCTGGTGCTCTGCTCCGGGTGCGGGTATGCGGCGAACCTGGAGAAGGCCGAGGTCTCGCCCCCCCAAACCGGCAACGCGGAGACGAACTGCCCTGACCCGGAGCTGATTCAGACCCCGGGCATGCACACCGTCGCCGACGTGGCAGCCTACCTGCAAATTCCCCACAGTCGTGTTCTCAAGACCCTGCTCTACAAGGCGGACGACGCGTCCGTGGCCGCCCTTGTTCCCGGGGACCGGGAGATAAACGAAACCAAGCTGGCCAACCTCCTCGGCGCAAGCGAGCTGGAGCTGGCCCACGCCGAGGCCGTGCGCAGCTGGAGCGGAGCCGAGGTGGGCTTCTCCGGCCCCCTGGGCCTGTCCGTGGATCGCATCCTCGCCGACCACACCCTCCTGAGGGAATCGGACTGGGTTTGCGGGGCCAACCAGGACGACGCCCACTACCGCCACGTCCGTCTGGACCGCGACGCGAGCGTGGAGCAGTACGCGGATATCTCCACCATTCGCGAGGAGGATGCCTGTCCCAAATGCAACAGCGGACTCACCCTCCACAAGGGAATCGAGGTGGGACACGTCTTCAAGCTGGGGACCAAGTACAGCTCCGCCATGAACGCCACCTACCTGGACGCGGAGGGACGGGAGCGCCTTATGATCATGGGCTCCTACGGGATCGGGGTCACCCGCCTCCTGGCCGCGGCCATCGAGCAGAACCACGACCAGGACGGATGCTTCTTCCCGCCGCCCATAGCCCCCTTTGAGGTGGAGCTCGTCCATCTCGCTCCGCAGGACGAGACCCTGGCCGCTGCCGGGGAAACCCTCCGCTCCGCCATGGAGGGGATCGGCGCGGACGTGCTCCTGGACGACCGGGATGAGCGGGCCGGTGTCAAGTTCAAGGACGCGGATCTGCTCGGCTCCCCTATGCAGGTTATCGTGGGCAAAAAAGGGTTCGAGCAGGGCATGGTCGAGGTCAAGGACCGCAAGTCCGGGGAGCGGACCAGCCTCAGCCTGGATCGTTTCTCCAGCGAGTTCTCCGCCTGGCGCAACCGCGTCTGGCACGAGACATGGAGACTGGAGAGCTAAGCCCCTATGGCCGGGATCTATTCCGTAAGCCAGATCACCCGGGCCATCAAGGAGGATCTGGAGACGCGCTACCCCTTCCTCTGGGTCCAGGGCCAGATCGGAACCCTGTCCCGTCCGGGCTCGGGCCACATCTACTTCACCCTCAAGGACAGCGAGGCCAGCCTGAACGTGGCCTGGTTCCGATCCAGCCAGACCCGTTCCGGGATCGCTCCCCAGTCCCTGGAAAGCGGAGCCGAGGTGGTCTGCGCCGGACGCATGGCTGTCTATCCTCCTCGCGGCGTGTACCAGCTCATCGCCGACCTGGTGGAGGACCGGGGCGTGGGGAGCCTGCAGCTGCAGTTCGAGGCCTTAAAGCGCAAATTGGCCGGACAGGGCTATTTCGCCCCGGAAAACAAGCAACCCCTGCCCTCGCACGCCGCTCGCGTGGCAGTGGTGACCGCTGCGGATTCCGCCGCGCTGCACGACTTCCTGCGGCTGTCCCGCCGCAGGGGCTGGCCCGGAGAGATCCGGATCCACCCCACCCCGGTGCAGGGCGACGCCGCCCCGGACAGCGTGGCCAGGGCCGTGGACGAGGTCAACAGTCTGGGCTGGGCCCAGATCCTGGTTCTTATCCGGGGAGGGGGGTCACTGGAGGACCTCTGGACCTTCAACACGGAGACTGTGGCCCATGCTCTCTATCGCTGCGGCATTCCCGTGCTGACGGGAATCGGCCACGAAGTGGACCTCACCATCGCGGACATGGTTGCGGACACGCGCGCCTCCACACCGAGCCATGCGGCACAGCTCCTCTGGCCGGAGCGGACGGAGATGATGCAGCAGGTGGACGAGGCCGAGGCCGCCCTTTATCAGGCCTGGAAAAACAGATACACTCGACTCCGCGACGAGCTCGAGGAGCTGTCCCGCGCCCTGTCCTGGCTCTCCCCGGTCAGGCGCCTGCAGCAGCTGCGGCAGACTCTGGAGCTGCAGGAAGCCGGGCTGCGTCGTTCGGCAAGCTTTCTGCTGCAGACCAAGCAAGGCCGCCTGCAACAGCTCGTCGACCGCCTGCAGCGCACCTTCGGCCCCGACGGCTGGCGCGTCCGCGAACAGGCGGTCCGGAGCCTGGAGGAACGCCTGGAGGCGGCTGCAAAGGCTCATCTGCAAAACAGAAAGAACGAGCTGAATCGGACCGCGGACCGGCTCGAGGCACTGGATCCCCATCTGCCGCTGAAGCGGGGCTACAGCCTGGTTACCGTGGACCGCAGCGGCGAGTTCCTCCGGAACGCGGAACAGGTGGATTCCGGAGAGGAGGTGAGCATCCTCACCGAGAGGGATCGCATCGGGGCCCGAATCAAATAAGCAATCGGTGAATCGGTGTGTCAGTGT
>JAIPDU010000033.1 GCA_021737525.1 Desulfohalobiaceae bacterium
ACATGCCCCAATCCACTGTTTCCAGGCACTTGTCCTATTTGAAGAACGCCCGTTGGATCCAGTCCAAACGCAAGGGATCCTGGATGTACTACCGGATCGTCAGAAGCGAATCCGCCTTGCAGCAGAAACTCTGGAGCATGCTGGACAGATATCTGCAACAACTGCCGGAAGTCCGCAACGACCTGCGCATGCTCCGGATCTACCTGGAGCAGAGAAGACCCCGTTCGGCCTAGCCGGTTCCGGGAGGGGCGAGGAACTCGTCCTCACTCGGGACACCGCAACCGAGCACAGGGAGGAAGCCCACAGCCGGTTTCCGGATGGAGACTGGCTCATGCGGACGCTGCATCAGGACAGGATCAACAAGGCAAGCGCAATATAGGAGGAGGGTTATGCTATTCGAGAGAAGCCCCAAGACGGGCGAGCAAAAGGCAGAGGAGGCAAGCGAGCTCCCGATCCCCACGCGGAGCGTATGCCCTGAATGCAGCAAGATCGTGGACGCTCAGCTTTATGACCGGCAGGGACAGGTCTGGATGCACAAGGCCTGCGACGAGCACGGTTCCTTCAACGAGCTGATCAGCAGCGACAGGGAATTCTTCCTGCAGCGTCGCAGGCGGCACTTCGAATTGGGCAGTCCCATGCACAATCCCCAGAGCCAATCCCAGGCCAACTGCCCTCAGGACTGCGGCATCTGCAACCAGCACCAATCCAGCCCGTGCCTGGTCAATATCGATCTGACCAACCGCTGCAACCTGAACTGCCCCATCTGCTTCGCCAACGCCAATGCCAGCGGTCGTCTCTTCGAGATGAGCCTGGACCAGCTTGGGGACATCCTGGACCGGGTCATGGGCATTGAGCCCTATCCCCCCTTGAGCGTGCAGTACGCCGGAGGGGAGCCCACAGTGCATCCCCGGTTCCTGGAAGCGGTCAAGATGGCCAAGGACAAGGGAGTGCTCGACCTCCAGGCGGCAAGCAACGGGCTCCTCTTCGCCAAGAAGCCGGATTTCGCCAAACGGGCCGCGGAGGCAGGCCTGGATGTGGTCTACCTCCAGTTCGACGGCATGACCGACGACATCTACAAGCAGTCCCGTGGGCGCGAGCTCTTCGACCTCAAGATGCAGGCCATGGAAAACATGAAACAGGCCGGGATCATGGTCACCCTGGTCCCGACCATCGTCCGCGGGCTCAACGACCATCAACTAGGGGACATCCTGAAATTCGCCATCAACAACACGGATGTGGTCACCGCCCTCAGCTTCCAGCCGGTGTCCATCACCGGCCGGATCGACGAGAGCAAGCGGCTGGAGATGCGCTACACCATGGCGGACATGGCAGGGGATCTGCAGGAGCAGACCGGGATCCTGGACAAGTACCAGGACTGGTACCCCTTTTCCGTGATCTCCCCGGTGAGCCGGCTCCTGGAGAGCATGACCGGAACGCCCAAGATCTACTTCTCCTGCCATCCCCATTGCGGGGCGGCCAGCTACCTCGTGGTGGACCGCTACACAGGCGAGGCCGTGCCCATCACCCAGTTCATCGACCTGGAAGGGGCGATGAACGACCTGAACAAGGAGGCCGAATCACTGGAGAACCACTCCGCCTGGCGCAAGAAGCTGACCCGTTTTCAGCTCTGGCGCAAGCTGAAAAAGCACTATATCGCGGAGAACGCCCCGGAGGGAATCGACTACGACGCCCTGGTCGACTTCGTGAACACCTTCCTCGAGGCCGAGCCCGAGCACAACAACCGGCAGAAGGGCCATATCTACCACAAGATCGGGGACCGCTACCACGTGATCCTCTTGGCCGCGATGCACTTCCAGGACAGCTACAACTTCGAGCTGGACCGGGTGCAGCACTGCGTGATCCACTACGGCAGCCCGGACGGCCGGCTCTACCCCTTCTGCACCTGGAACAGCGGCCCCTGCCACCGCGTCAGGGTGGAGGAGCAGTTCTCCACCCCCCTGACCTAGCCGCTTCCCCGTCGGGCCCGGCAAGCCCGGGCCCGACCGGAAACACCCTCAATCCCTCTTCCCCGGAATAATCTCCGCCAGTCACAGCCCTGTCCCAGAGGCGAAACCTGGCGTGTGAGGCCTCATGTCGCGCCCACGGCATCCCCCCACAGGTGCCGGACCTCGTAGCTGAACATGTAGTCCCGCAGGGCCTGGGGCCATGGACGGGGCTTTTGGCCCACCATCCGGGTGAAATCGGAAATATCCAGAACATGGTACCTGGGCCTCATGGCTCGCTTCAAGGCCTGATCCGAGGAAATGGGCTCGACCTTGACGTTGTATTCCGTGGCTGCCAGGGCCTCGGCCGCCAGCTCACACCAGCTTGCCCGGCCGCTGTTGCTCAGGTGATAGATACCCCTGGCCCCTTGCCCTAGGAGCTGATAGGTGTGGTAGGCCAGATCCAGGCTATAGGTGGGCGAGCCGATGACATCGTGTGCCACTGGCAGGACCTTCTCCGTCCTGGCCCGATCCAGGAGGGTATGGACACAATTCGTCTTCCAGGGACCGAAGATCCAGGAGGCCCGGACGATCAGAGCGTCCTCGATTGCGGATTCCGCAATGGCGCGCTCTCCGGCCAGCTTGCTCGCTCCGAGGACGCAGTCCGGGTTGGGCCTGTCCCTTGGGGTGTACGGGGCCCTTTTCTCCCCGTTGAAGACGAGGGCGCTACTGAAGTGCACCAGATGAATCCCGCTCCGACGGGCCATATCCGCCAGGAATCCCGGCAGGCTCGCGTTGAGGGCGTAGGCCGCATCCGGATCGCGTTCCGCGGCCAGGTAATCGTTACAGCCCATCGCGTTCACCAGCCAGTCCGGCTGCCATCGCTTAAGCATAGCCTGCAAGGATTGTCGGCTTGCGGGATCCGTGTCCTCCCGTCCCTGAACCGCGACGCGACAGCCGCAATCGCCGAAAACCCTGGCCGCGGCCTGGCCCAGCAGGCCGTGCTTGCCGCCGAGCACGAGCACCAGGGGGCTTTCCCCGGCCGCAGTGCTGTCCTGTTTCATCCTGTCCCTCCCTGTACAGGCTCTCTCCGGGGGGCGGACCGTTTCCGAAGGACAGGCTTTATACCTTTGACCCCATCTTTGCGTCAATGGGTCTTTTAATTTTTTAAATCACTGCCAAACATGGAGATCGAAGCAAAAACACCTGGATCGCAGGTGCCTTCGAACCGTATCTGCGGGAGGGGGATCCTCAAGGAGCGGCGATCCGGGTGGTCCAGGAAAAGCAGGGGAGACAAATCTAGCCTCGGGCGGCAGTCTTCTCCCCTTGTCAGAACAAAGCTTTTGGGCTAGTATAAAAACGGCTTTGGGGCGGTTAACTCAGAGGTCAGAGTGCCACCTTCACACGGTGGAAGTCCGGGGTTCAAATCCCTGACCGCCCACTCCCGAAGTACCAGGAGGCGGGATTCGTCCCTGGCAGGCGAATATCCGCCTCCTGCACCAACCGCTCCCATCCATCTCCTCGCAGCGCATGCAAGTCGCCCTCTATCAACCGGAAATCCCTCCCAACACCGGGAATATCGGCCGAATCTGCGCCGCGACCCAA
This sequence comes from Desulfohalobiaceae bacterium, assembly GCA_021737525.1. Classification (GTDB taxonomy): domain Bacteria; phylum Desulfobacterota; class Desulfovibrionia; order Desulfovibrionales; family Desulfothermaceae; genus JAIPDU01. The sequence continues at coordinate 3,549 of JAIPDU010000033.1, forward strand.
ACCCGCCTGCACCTCATCGGCCCCCTGGGCTTCAGTCTCGAGGACAAATATCTCAGACGCGCGGGGCTGGACTACTGGCCCCATCTCGACCTCGTTGTCTGGCAGAGCTGGAGCGAGTTCGCACAAGGTCCCGGCAGTCGGCGCACCCTCGTCCTGGCCGGAAGCAAGCTCGCTCCCTCGCTCTACGCCCACGTCTTCCAAGGAGAAGAAGTGCTCCTCTTCGGGCCCGAATCCGAAGGGCTTCCGGATTGGCTGGTCCGGCAGCACCCCCGCGCTCAAATCCGCATCCCCATTTGGGGCGGCGTCCGCAGCCTCAATCTGGCCAATTCGGTCTCGGTCTGTCTCTTTGAAGCCTATCGACAAACCCGGGATCTCACAGAGCTGTAGCATGCATCCTCTCCTGCCCCTTCTCGCCGTGGCCCTGGACTTTTGCTTCCGGGACGCGGAGCCCTGGCCGCATCCGGTCCGGTTGATCGGTCAATTCCTGGACCAGCTCGAGGAACGGGCCAGGCAACAGACCCGCATTTCCCTGTCCGCAGCCGGATGGATCAGCCTGCTGCTTCTCGTCCTGGTCACGGGAACGATCACCTGGATCGCGATCAACATCCCCTTAATCGGTCTGCTCATCGCCCTGTATCTCGCCTATTCCGGCCTCTCCCTGGCCGGTCTGCTCGCAGCCGCCAGGCACATCACCGGCCTGATGGACGCCGGGAGGGAGAGCGAGGCCAAAATCAGCCTGGGACTGCTCGTCTCCAGGGACACTTCGGCCTTGGACAGGCAGGGGGTATACAGGACGCTTGCCGAGACAGTGAGCGAAAACATCAACGACGGCTTCGTCGCGCCCCTGTTCTATCTCCTGCTCGGCGGGCCGGTGCTCTTATGGATCTACAAGGCGATCAGCACCATGGACTCCATGTGGGGCTATCCCACATCCATGTGGCGTCAGCTGGGGCGGGCGGGAGCCAGGACCGAGGACGTCCTCTCCGCTGTTCCCGCCCGGATCACCTATCTCTTGGCCGTGCTGGCCGCCTGGCTCCTGAGGCTCTCCTGGCGCGACGCCCTGCTTCGAACACCGAGCCAGGCAAGACGCATGAAAAGCCCCAACGCGGGATGGCCCATGGCAGCCTGCGCCTGGGCCGTCGGGGCGGAGATGGGGGGAGAGGCCCTCTATTTCGGGCAGGTGCGGGAAAAACCCCGCCTCGGGCCTTCTGGGGGGGACTGGGACAGAAAGGCCATCCAGAATCTGTTCCGGCTGACCCTGGTCCTCGGCCTGGTCTGGACCGTGCTGGGCTGTGCCGTGCTCTGGATGGCCGTCTAGCAGGGCGCTCACACGGAAACCGGGATCAGTTCACCACCTCCAGCTGGTTGAAGAAGTAGTTGATCTCCTTGTCCGCGTTCTCCGGGCTGTCCGAGCCGTGCACGGAATTCTTCTCGATGTCCAGGGCATAGTCCTTGCGGATGGTCCCCGCTTCCGCCTCCTCCGGCTTTGTCGCGCCCATGAGGTCGCGATAGGCGGCAACCGCGTTCTCTCCTTCCAGCACGGCCACCACTGCCGGGCCGGAGCTCATGTAGTCCGTCAGGGAATCGAAGAAGGGCTTGTCCGCATGGACCGCGTAAAAGCCCTTGGCCTGTTCCTTGCCCATATGCACCATTTTCAGCGCCCTAACGCGCAGGCCGGCCGCCTCGATGCGTCCCAGGATCTGCCCCGTCAGGTTCCGCTGAATCGCGTCCGGCTTAATTATCGCCAGAGTCTGCTGTCTCATCTGCCTTTCTCCTTGTTGCTTGAAGATCGTTTTGCGCCCGAACAAGACGGCTCAGGCGACAGAGCCGAACATCCCCGTCCTTGTCCGCAAGCCACTGCCGCAGGGCCTCAATGGTCTCGGGGTAGGGGTGGCCGATGACCACCGCGTTTCCGCACTCGCGTGCCAGATGCTCCGCTTTGCGCAGCTGGTAGCGGATGCTCTCCACATTCTTTTTGTTATCCAGGAAAAGGTCGCGCTTGATCGCCTGCACCCCCAGGCGGGAAGCGAGTTCCGCCCCCACGCTGTCCGGGTTGGTCAGACTGTCCATATAAAAGAGATCCCGGCGGCGCAAGACGGTAAGGACTTCCCGCATGGGAGACCTCGCCGCGGTGAAACGGGATCCCATATGGTTGTTCACTCCCACCAGACCCGGGACCTCCTTCATGTTCCGCCTGAGCAGGGAACGAATACGCTCCTGCTCCATATTCACGAACAGGGCCCTGGGGCCGGGATCCGACTCCGGATAGCCCTTGGGCTCCATGGGCAGGTGCAGCAGCACGTCCGCCCCCCGATTCCGGGCTGCCCGGGTCACCTCCACGGAATACGGCGAGCTGGGAAGCACGGAAAGGGCGATTTCCCCTCCGGACAGACGGAGCAGCTCCTTGGCCCGGGGCAGGCTGTTGCCCATGTCATCCATGACCAGAGCGATCCGCGGCCCGTCGTCGAGCTCGGAGGGCTCTTCCCCGTCGTCCGCTCCATTGAGGACGATCCGGTGGGTCACGACGTCCTTCAGGCGTATTTGCCAGTTCCCGGGGGCCTGAGGCAAGGATTCCAGGACCGCGTCCGAGACGTGTTCCCGCAGGAATCCCTCCAGTTCCTGCACTACCCGGCGGCCCTTTTGGGGAGGAACATGGAGCTCGACTTCCTGGAAGCGGTAATCCTTTTGCCCCTTCTTGCGGTAGTCGATCCGGACATGGCGCAGCTTGTCCAGGTCCACCCCGGAATTCGCCAAGCTCTGAACCAGGGCCAGATCAATTCGCTCCACACCTTGCCTGAATGGATCACGCCGCTCCTCGTAATCCCTGTCCTGGGAGTCCGGGGAAGCCGGCACATTCCCCTTGCGGGAATCCACGCCCTTGCTTGGGCCCGGATCGTCCCTCTCCCCCTGTGTCTGCGAAACTTCCCCCGCCTTCGGGTCCTCAGTGCGGGAGACGGCCCTGTGCTCCTGCGATCCGCGGGGCGGAAGGCTCAAAGCCACAAGCAGGCTGACCGCGGTCAAAAACACTGCCGTACCCAGGAGCAGGGAGCTTAGTCCGATCCGGCTCAACAGACCGGTCGAGCCTTTCCTACCCCCGGACCCCGACTTTTTGCCGCCCTTCTGTTTCCCCATGTGCCGAGCTGTCCCTCATCGCCGATTCGCCCGGCGAAAGCGTGCCATGCCCGAAAGTCCCGCGCTGTGGAAAGGGCCTGACTGTCTCCAACCACTGCGAGCCGAACGACCCCAAAACCGCCCCGGAAGGATGGGGGCTCAGTGCACCTCCTGAATACGGGGCAGGCTCTTGACCAGCTCATAGGCCACCCTGAGCTGGTTGTCCCCGCGAAGAAGCTCAAGGACCTTTTCCTTCTTCACCTCGCCCTCGGTGTCCTCATCCTGGCTGATCAGGTGACCCTCGAGATCCCGCTCGCGCAGCACGGAGCCCTCCTCTCCCTGCTTCCCGTCGCTTGGCAGATAGGGGACATTGATGTCCGGAATGATCCCCTGGGCCTGGATGGAGTTTCCGTTGGGTGTATAATATCTGGCTGTCGTGAGTTTGATGCCCGTGTTCTCCTGCAGGGGAATGATTGTCTGGACCGAGCCCTTGCCGAAACTCTGCTGCCCCACGACAAGGGCCCGCTTCTGATCCTGCAGGGCACCGGCCACGATCTCGGAGGCCGAAGCCGTTCCGGCGTTGACCAGCACAACGACCGAGGCCTCAATGTCCTCCTCTTGGGCTTCCGCGGAAAAACTCATTTGGGCCTGATCCACCCTGCCCTTGGTGAAGACGATCTTGCCCCGGCTCAGGAACATATCCGCCACGGAAACGGCCTGATCCAGAAGGCCGCCGGGATTGTTGCGCAGGTCGAGCACAATACCCTTCCATTTCTCCTGTTTGTTCAAGGCCTTGCGCAGATCGTCCGTCGTTTTCTGGTTGAAGTTGGAGATCCTCGCATAGAGATATCCGGATCCCAGACCCTGGGTCTTGACACTGCGCATGGGGATCACGTCGCGCTCCACGGTGATCGTCACCGGCTTGTTCTCATCCTCGTGCAGGACGGTGAGATCCACTTCGCTCCCCTTGGGCCCGCGTATCTTGTCCACCGCGTCCATGATGCTGATGTCCCTGGTGGGCTCACCGTCGATCTTCAAAATGGTGTCCCCCGCCTTGAGGCCCGCCTCATAGGCCGGCGTCCCCTCGATGGGCGATACAACCGTCAATCGCCCCTCGCGAAGGGTGATCTCGATGCCCACACCGGTGAATTCCCCCTGGGTCTCCACCTCCATCTCCTGGAAGGCGTCCTTGTTCAAGAAGGCGGAGTGGGGGTCCAGGTTCTTGAGCATCCCCTCGATCGCTCCCTGGATCAGCTCCTTACGTTCCACTTCCTTCACATATGACTTTTCCACCATGTCCAGCACGTGACTGAACTGCTTCAAAGAGGCATAATCCTCATTCGCCCCGGAGGGACTGGGCATCCCCGCCAAGCAGAACAAGAGCGCGACGATCCCCACCCAGTTGGCTATACGCATAATCCTCTCCCTGTTTTTTACGGACGTAGACATCTCCGGGGTTGCATTTCTCCCCCCGCTGCCGGTCATCACCCTCTATCGCTCCTCTTGGCCAGCCACGGCCGGGGATCGATGGGTTGCTGGCCCTGCCTGAGCTCGAAATACAGTCCCGGTCCGTCCAGTTGGGGATGAAATCCGGCCCTGCCGATGGTCTCCCCCTTCTCGATCCTTTGACCCATTTCCACTTGCGAGGCAAGCAGATAGGCATAAAGGGAATAGTAGTCCTGGCTGTGCAAAATGATAACCACTCGCCCGAAGCCGCGCAACTTGTCGTTGTATACCACTTTGCCCCAGGCCACGGAGCGCACTTTCTGGCCCTTCTCCAGGGAAAAAACAAGCCCTTTGCTCGACTCGCTCTCCCCTCCCTGGGAGGAAACCATCTCCCCCCTGGCCGGCCAGGTCAATCGACCCTTCAGCTGGGCCATATTCCGTTTCTTTGAGTTCTTGAGGCGATAGCGCAGATTGTTGATGGTCTCGCGCACCCGCTCCAATTGCTCCCGTTTGGCCAGCTGCTCCTTCCTAACCTTCTGAATCCTGTCCATATAGGCGAGCTTCTGCTCCAGGAGCTGGTCCTTGCTGTCCTCTATTTCCGCAAGCCGCTCCGAGATATTCTGCTCCACTCTCCGCAGCCGGCTCAAGTTGGAGCTGAGCTTGCTTTGTTCGGCATTGAGTGAGGCCAGTCTCTCCCGAACCATCCTGTAGACCGAGGCCAGCCAGGCATAGTTGCGTCGGACGTGCTCCAGACCGGCAACATCCCCCGGGCCCAGCTCCTTGTTCTTGAGGTAGAGCGGCCACATACGGGGGATCATGTTCCGGATAGCCTGCTTTTCCCGGGAAATACGCCGCATCAGCTTTTTGTTCCGGGTCTGGAGCTCTTTCTCCTCCCTGCGCTTGGCGCGGAGATTTTTTTCCTGCTCCCGAAGGCGCGAGGTCAGCTTCTCTATCCTGTCCTTGAGACGAGCCAGCCCCGTATACAGCTCTCTCTTTCTCTGGGAGAGCTCCGAGAGCGACTCCTTCCCCTCCTCCATGCGCTGCTTGTGCCGCTCGATTTTCTCCTCGATGGCGGAGGGGGCGTTCTGGCCCATTGCGTCTTCGGCCCGGACCAGATCAGCCAGGAAGGCTGCACACAGAAGCATCGCAATCAGAGAGGATGTGGCCAGGCTGCGTGTCAGGGCGCGCATACAGCCCCTCCTCCGAATCCGGCCCCCACCAGGGGTGTCCTGGATGAAGGACAAAGGCCCATCAGGACACGTCCCCGGACACACGCGCCTCCTTTGCCCCGTTATAGGCGTACAGAGGGCAGTCGGAGCACAGACCGTACTTCTTTCGGCACCATCTCTTGCCCGTGCGGACCAGGAGGGCATGGTACTCCTGATATACGGAGACATCCCGGGGAAGGGTCTCCATGAACAAGGACCGCAGCTCCTCGTATCCGATATCCTCCCGCACCAGCCCGTGTCTGCTGAAAATCCGCACGGTATAGGCATCGACCACAAAGCTCGGCTTGTGGAAGGCATAGAGGACCATGCTGTCCGCGGTCTCGGCCCCGACTCCCTTCACCTCCAGGAGCTTTCTCCGCAAATCATCTGTCTCGTAGCTCCCCAGAGCGGAAAGATGGAACCCGGTCTCGTCGCGCAAAAAATGCAGGAAGTTCAGAAGCCGCCCTGCCTTGATCCGGTAGTATCCCGCGGGCCGAATGAGCTCCGCCAACCTGTCCCCGTCCGTTTCGAAGAGCTTGAGCGGATCCAGCAGATCGTTGCGGGCCAGATTGGCGATCGCCTTTTCCACGTTATCCCAGTTGGTGTTCTGGGTCAGGATCGCGCCCACGCAGACCTCGAAGGGCGTCTCTCCGGGCCACCAGTGACTGGGGCCCAGGTTTTCCAGCATGGAGTTGTACATGTTGAGCAGATCTGCCAGTGCGGGCATAGGGCGAATTCGGCCTCCTGGAGAGTACGGGCTTTCCCGCGGCAATCCCTTTCGATGCGACCCTGATCTTGGATCACCCCGGACAAAACGAAGCAGAAAAATGTTGCGAGCCGGACCGAGGAGAGCTAAAGATGTTCCGATAATTTAGTATGTTATAGATATTTTCCTGTAATACGCTTATTGATTCAGATCCGCGAAAGCCATCACGGGGTTTTTCCTGCCTATTCGAAATGGGTAATGAACTCTTCAGAAAATATTTCCATGCGGGTCTGAATCAATAAGCGTATCCTATAAAAAAGGAGACGCACAAATGCTGGGGATAAAGAACCCATCCCTCAGACCTTGTCCCAGATCAGGGCGGACCACTCCTGTTTGCGTAGAACGCGGGGCTCCGGCAGGCCGGCAAGGGAATAGGCCCGGATCAGCTCCCCCTCCTGGTGCTGAAGCAGACCGGAGAGGATGAGACTGCCTCCGGGCGCGAGCATCCCTGCCAGGGGCTCGGCCATCTCCAGCAGGGGGTCGGCC
>JAIPDU010000034.1 GCA_021737525.1 Desulfohalobiaceae bacterium
CCCTGTTCCGTCCCCGATCCGTCGCCGTGGTTGGTGCCTCGAACCGTCCCAAGAGCATCGGCTCGGTGGTCATGCGCAATCTGCTCAGGGAGGAATTTTCCGGCCCCATTCTTCCGGTGAATCCCAAATACAGGGCGGTTGCCGGCATCCTGGCCTACTCCGGAGTAGCCGAGCTACCCCTGAGCCCGGATCTGGCCATCATCTGCACCCCGCCAGAAGCAGTGCCCGGATTCATGGAGGAGCTGGGCCGCAAGGGAGCCATGAACGTGCTGATCATGAGCACGGACCTGGAGAAGCACACCACCGGGGACGGCCGCACCCTGCGGCAGGCCACCCTGGACCTTGCCCGCCAGTATTCCATGCGCATTCTGGGCCCCAACTGCCTGGGACTCATCGTGCCCCGTTCCGGACTGAACGCCAGTTTCGGCCACGTTCCCAGCCAAAAGGGCCAGATCGCCTTCGTCTCCCAGTCCGACTCCCTGGGGATCGCTGTCCTGGACTGGGCCCAGGCCAAGGGCATCGGCTTCTCCAGCTTCATCTCCCTGGGCGACTGCTCGGACATCGACTTCGCCGACGTGATCGACTATCTGGGCGGAGATCCCTACACCGCCTCCATCCTGCTCTACATCGAGCAGGTGAATAATCCGCGCAAGTTCATTTCCGCCGCCCGCTCCGCCTCGCGAAACAAACCCCTTGTGGCCATCAAGAGCGGCTCCATGAACGAGCTCGCCACGGATAACATCCTCCCCGGAGGCACGGAGATCCACGAGGACGACATTTACGACGCCATTTTCCGCCGCGCAGGCATGCTCCGGGTCTCCAACGTGGCGGAGCTCTTCGATGCGGTGGAGACCATGGCCCGCTCCAGGAGGTTGCGCGGCGATCGCCTGGCCATTCTGAGCAACGGCGGAGGGCCCGCGGTCATGGCCCGGGAGATCCTCATCCGGCAAGGCGGGCGGATGGCCGACCTTTCCGAGGAAACCATCGCCGAGCTCTCCGGATGGCACGAGGAGGGCTTTCCCGGGAACAACCCCATCCGCGTCATGGATCACGCCACCAGCGACACCTACTCCCACTGCCTGGAAACCCTGCTCAGGGACCGCGGAGTGGACGCGGTCATGGTCATCCACGTCCCCACCGCCTTCGCCTCAAGCCAGGACATCGCCGGAGCGGTGGTCAATTCCATCGGCAGGAGCCGGAAGAACGTCCTCACCGTATGGCTGGGGGAGGAGGACCCCCAGCAGGCCAGGCGCATCTTCGGCCTGGCCGGATTGCCCACGTACGAGACCCCGGACCAGGCAGCCCAGCTCTTCATGGACATGGTTCGCTACCGGCGCAATCAGGAGGCCCTCATGGAAGCGCCGGACTCCGTGCCCAAGGAATTCACTCCCGACTCTCGCGCGGCCAGGGCGATCGTGCACAACGCCCTGGAAGAGGGCCGGCATCAGCTGGGCCAGTCCGAGACCAAGGAGGTCCTGTCCTCCTACGCCATCCCCGTGGTGGACACCCGCATCGCGGAAAACCTGGAGGAGGCGGAGCTCCTGGCCCATGAGCTGGGTTATCCCGTTGCCCTCAAGCTCCTTTCCCCGGACATTCCCAACAAGCAACAGGTCGGAGGGGTGGCCCTGGATCTGGAAAACGCGGAGGACCTGCGCAAGAACGGGCGCAGCATGCTCAGCCGGATCCACAAGATACGGCCCGAAGCCAACATCCAGGGCTTTATCCTGCAGAAAATGGCCCGGCGCCCCGAGGCCAGGGAACTGCTCGCCGGCGTGGCCACGGACCCCCTTTTCGGACCGGTGATCGTCTTCGGCCAGGGCGGGGCCGCGGCCAAGGTCTGGAAGGATATCGCGGTGGGGCTGCCGCCGATGAACACGAGCCTGGCCAAGGAGGTCATTCAGCGGACGCGGGTGCACAAGCTGCTCGAGGAGCACGGCGGCCAAAGCGGGGTCAACCAGGACCCCCTGCGCCTGGTTCTGGTCCAGCTCTCCCAGCTCATCATCGATGTGCCGGAAATCTGCGGTGTGAACATCAATCCGCTGCTTGCGGATTCCGAGGGCGCCCTGGCCGTGGACTCCCAGATCCAGATCCGGCCCACGGAGGAGTCCGGTCCCGCCAGGCTGGCCATCCGGCCCTACCCGGAACACCTGGAGGAAGAGGTCACCCTGCCCTCGGGCCTGCAGATCCTGCTCAGGCCCATCCGGCCCGAGGACGAGCACATCCATCTGGACTTCATCAACAAGCTCTCCGAAGAGGATCTGCGGCTGCGCTTCTTCGGGCTGGTCCACGAGTTCACCCATTCCCAGATGGCCCAGCTGACCCAGATAGACTACGACCGGGAAATGGCCTTCGTGGCCACGCGCACGCGACAGGACGGGGAACAGGAGACACTGGGGGTGATCCGGGCCTTCTTCGATCCGGACAACATCAGCGCGGAGTTCGCCATCGTGGTCCGCACCGACATCAAGGAAAAGGGCCTGGGAAGCTCCCTCATGGACAAGATGGTCCGTTTCTGCCGGGAGCGCGGGACCAAGGAGATGCTGGCCTACACCATGCGGGAGAATCGGGGTATGCAAGGCCTGGGCAAGAAGTTCGGCTTCGTCATCCGGACCAGTCCGGAGGACCCGGAAACAATCGAGCTGCGCCTGGATCTCGCAGGTGAGAAGGGTTGATGGGTTCCCTTATGTCAGTATGTCAGTGAGTCGGTAAGTCGGTATATCGGTATTTCGGTGTCTCACTGATACACTGACGCACTGACTCACTGACCCATGTAGGCCCGCAGGAACTCGCCGGTGGGTGAATCCGGGTCGTCCCGAACCGTCTCCGGCGTGCCCCGGGAGACGACATAGCCCCCGAATTCCCCCCCGCCCGGCCCCAGGTCCAGGACCCAGTCCGCCGCGCGGATCACGTCCAGGTTGTGCTCGATGACCACCACTGTGGCCCCTTTCTGCACCAGCTCGCGCAGGACCTGGATCAGCTTGCCCACCTCGTGCATGTGCAGCCCGGTGGTGGGCTCGTCCAGGATATAGAGCGTGCCTGGAAGGCTGCGCTTGCCCAGCTCCCGGGAAATCTTCAGCCGCTGGGCCTCGCCTCCGGACAGGGTGGTGGCCGGCTGTCCCAGGCTCAAGTATTCCAGTCCCACTTTCTCCAGGATCTCCAGCCTGCGCTTGAGATGAGGATAGTGGGTGAAGAACTCCCGAGCCTGGCGCACGCTCAAGTCCAGGACCTGGGAGATGTTCAGCCCCTTGTACTCCACATCCAGGGTCTCGCGGTTGTAGCGCTTGCCGCCGCAGACGTCGCAGGTGACGAAGACATCCGGCAGAAAGTGCATTTCCACCCGGATATGCCCGTCCCCCTGGCAGGCCTCGCAGCGCCCGCCGCGCACGTTGAAGCTGAACCGTCCGGGCTTGAAGCCCCGCATTTTCGCCTCCTGGGTGGAGGCGAAGATCTTGCGGATATCGTCGAAGACTTTCGTGTAGGTAGCCGGATTGGAGCGTGGCGTCCTCCCGATGGGGGACTGGTCGATGGAGACCACCTTCTCCACGGCCTCCTCGCCCTCGATGCCCTCCAGGCGACCGGGATTCTCCACCTTGATCCCGCGGTTCAAAGCCAAGTGCTTGTACAAGGAGTCCACCACAAGGGAGCTCTTGCCCGATCCGGAGACCCCGGTGACGCAGACCATGGTCCCCAGGGGCAGATCCACGTCCTCGGCCTTGAGGTTGTTGGTCCGGACCTCTTTCAGCCGCAGCCACCCTGCCGGCTCGCGACGCGTTTCCGGAACGGGGACGGTCAGCTCCCGGCGCAGGTACTTGCCGGTCAGGGAGTCGCGGCTTTCCAAGAGGCCCTGCACATCGCCCTGGTACACGACCTCCCCTCCCCTGGCCCCGGACCCCGGGCCGAGCTCCAGGACATGGTCCGAGGCCCGGATGGTGGGCTCGTCGTGCTCCACGACCAGGACCGTGTTGCCCCGGCCCTGGAGCTCCTTGAGCGACTGCAGGAGGCGCTCGTTGTCCCGGGGGTGCAGCCCGATGCTCGGCTCGTCCAGGACGTAGGTCACTCCCACCAGCCCGGAGCCCAGCTGTCCGGCAAGCCTGATGCGCTGGGCCTCTCCCCCGGCCAGGGTGCTCATGTTCCGGTCCAGGCTCAGATAGTCCAGCCCCACCCGCTCCAGAAAGGTGAGCCTGTGGGTGAGCTCGCGGAGGATGGGCTCGGCGATGCTTTGCCGCATGCCCTGGAACTCAAGCCCCTGGAGCCATTCCAGTGCCCTGCGGATGGACCAGGCGCAGACATCGCCGATGCTTGCCCCTTCCAGGACAAAGGCCAGGGATTCCGGTCTGAGACGTACTCCGTTGCAGGCGGGGCAGGGCATGCTCCTGCGGAAACGGGCCAGCTCGTCCTGCCAGATGCGGCCGAAATCCAGACTCGATTCCAGGATAACCACCACACCCGGCCAGCCCGAGTCTTTGTCCCCGTAAAACAGGGCATTCCAGGCCTGTGGAGAGAAATCCTTGAGCGGGGTGTCCAGGCCGAATCCCCATTTGTGTCCCAGCTTGCCCAACTCGTCCCTGTAGCGAGCCAGGGCCCGTTTTTTCCTCCAGGGGATGACCCCGCCCTGCTCCAGGCTCAGCCCGTGATTGGGGGCCAGCAGGAGCGGATCGAAGAACTCCCTGCTGCCGATGCCGGAACACGCCGGACAGGCTCCCTGGGGACTGTTGAAGGAGAAGAGCTGCGGGCTGGGCTTGGGCAGACCCAGATCGCAGCGCGGACACACCGCCTCAGTGCTGTAGGGAAGGTCGCCGTCCTGGAGCAGGCTCACCACGACCCGTCCCTCGCCCACGCGCAGGGCGAGCTCCAGGGAGTCCGCCAGGCGCTTGCGGATATCCCCGCGCAGGACCAGCCGGTCCACCACCACCTCGACGCTGTGCGGGGCCTCGCTGTCCAGATCCGGCGGGCTCTCCAGGTGATAGACCTCCCCGTCCACGCGGGCCCGGACAAACCCCTGACCCCGGAGCTTCTTGAGCACCTCCGCCTGATCCCCTCTTTCCCCGTCCACCAAGGGAGCCAAGAGCATGAATCGGCTTCCCTCCGGAAGATTCAGGACCTCGTCCACGATCTCGTCCGGCGACCTGGCCCGGATGGGATCGCCGCACTGCGGGCAATGGGGAATGGCCAGGCGCGCGAAGAACACCCGCAGGTAGTCGTGGATCTCGGTCACTGTGCCCACTGTGGAGCGAGGATTCTTGGACCCGGCGTGCTGCTCCAGGGAAATGGCCGGGGACAACCCCTCGATCTTCTCCACCTTGGGCTTGTCCAGCTGGGGCAGGAACTGCCTGGCGTACGCGGAAAGAGACTCCACGTAGCGGCGCTGCCCTTCGGCGTAAACGATGTCGAAGGCCAGGGTGGACTTGCCGGAGCCGCTCGGCCCGCAGACGACCACCAGCTGATTCCTGGGGATCTGAATATCCACGCATTTGAGATTGTGCTGCTCCGCGCAGACGATGGTGATGCTGTCTCGTTGCTGCATAGAATAAAAAAGGCGCCTGAAGCGCCTTGTCCTTTTCCTTTCCGCCGCTGTCGGAAGACGGCTCATTTCCGGATCTTATTTCGCCTGTACTGGATGTATCCGTCCTTGACCGAGGAGTAGGGCTCGATCCCGAAGTCCTTCATATCCTGATAGCGCCCCATCATGGAGGGGAGGTTGTTGAGATTGTCCGCGCCGGTCAGCCACCACCCCAGCTGCTCGTCCTCGAGATACAAGAGCGGATCCAGGAAATAGTCCCCCACCATCCCCGCGCTGGAACGCAGGGTGCTGGGACCCAGCACGGGCCAGACGATATACACCCCCTGCCCGACGCCCCAGGTCGCCAGAGTGGTCCCTGTATCCTTTTCCGGCGGACTCAGCCAGGAAATGCTGTCCGCGGGATCCAGGAGGCCGCCAAACCCGAACAGGGTGTTGATCACGAACCCGGCAATTTCCTGGCCGCTCCGCAAGGGGCGGCCCTGCAGCAGGTGATTCACCATCCTGCCGGGAAAGCGGACATTGTAGAAGACGTTGTCCATGCCCTGCCGAAAGGGCTCCGGCACAACCGCCTTGTACCCGTCGGAGACCGGTATGAGCACATAGGTGTATAGGCCGTCGTTGAAGCGGAATACAGCCCGGTTGTACGGCTCGAGGGGATCGGCCACTCCCGGCTGGGAAGCGTAGTCCTGCTGCAGCTCACTCAAGAGCTCGTCCTCCGCCGAAGCCCCGGAGCCGTTATCCTCTTGCTCGGCCCGGACCGGAACAGCCAGCACCAGGATGACGCAGCAGACGATTCCGACAAAAAAGCCGCTCCAGGGACAAGCGCGGGACGAGGCCTCCTTAGCTTGGAAATGGGACTGCCTACTCCGAATCGAGCACATCAGGGGCCTCACCCTCTTCCACCTTCCGCTGCATCGTGGCCACCACTTCCTCGGGGGACTTGCGGTTCAACAGATCCTGAAACTGGCTCCGGTAGTTGCGGACCAGGCTCACATCCTCCACATGGATGTCGTAGACCTGCCAGCCCTGTTCCTGCCTGGAAAGCATGCGATAATTCACCGGGATCTTTTTGTCCTGGTAGTGAATTATGGAACGGACTTCCGCCTTCCTGGAGGAAAAGACGATCTCATCGGTGATCTGGATCATGTCCCGGGAAACACTCTCCACCTGGTCCATGTATTCCAACAACTTGCCGAAGTAATTGGCCTCGATCACCCGCACGAAGAGCTGGACCATCTGCTCCTGCTGCTTCTGGGTGAAATCGCCCCAGTGCCGGCCCAGGCTCATCCGGACCATGATCCGGTAGGCGAACACATCCTGGGCCACGGAGCTGAGGTCCTGCCGGAACGCCTTGCGCTGCTCCTCGGACTCCAGATCCGCATCGCTGTATTTCTGAAAAACCTGGAGCACCTCCTGCACATAGGCCTCGATCGCCTCCTGCGGAGAGGCGGCGGTCGCCGGTGCGGGGATAAACAGAACCGCGGCGAGGAGCACGAGCATAAAGCCGAGTGAAATGCGCATAGGGCCGTCCTTTTCTTGGGCCGGGGATTTCGGGCCGCTCTTGCCGAAGCTCGAGACAGCACCTTCGGGGATCACTCCCCATCTCCCGTATCGCCGAAGGCGTATTTGCTGATCAAATCCTGGATATTCACCGGCGGCTGGGTATCGATAATGGTGTCTCCGGGCTGGAGATAGATCCCGGAGCCACCCGGGGAGACGCTGAGGAACTTGTCTCCGATCAGCCCCCTGGTGTTGATGGAAACCATGGTGTCGTCGCTGAGCTTGATTCCATCTTCCACTGCAAAAGACACGATCACGGCATAGCGTTCCTGATCCAAGCGAATATCCTTCACCTGGCCCACGTTGACCCCGGAGATCCGTACGGCGCTCCCTTCCACCAGGCCGCCCACTTCGCTGAATCGTGCCTGGTAACGAGTGTAATCCGAGCTAAAGAGCTGGAACTGCCCCAACTGGATGGTCAAATAGCCTACACAGACGAGACAGAGGAGAACGAAGATCCCGACCAGTATCTCGATTTTTCGCTGCGTGTTGATCATGGAAGCCGTCCATTTTGCATCTTAGGTTTTCCCCTGCCGGAGGCGCACCTTTATCCAGCCAGGATCCGTGCCCTGGTCGCAGCTGAGGAAGCGAGCAGAGGCTCTTGCACAGCAAGGCGGCACGCGGCGCGCCCCGCTCCCGTCAGAGCCGTGCGTCAGCTGAAGGCCCCCGATCCGGCAGCCCATCTCAAAGCCCGCCACTGCAGGTCACGCTTCCCAAAAGCTTCTTCTGTTGCTCGATGCCGTTCACCAGACTGGCCAGGCTCCGTTCGTCGTCAATCCAGTCCCAGCCCCCTCTCACGGAAAAAACAGCCTGACGCTCTCGCATCCCGGCGCTGCAAAAATTCATGTTGGCGAACTCTTGCGCCACCCCCTGCAGCAATTTATCCGGATCCATGTTTTCCGCGCCCGGATAACACAGGCACACCAGCCGATCCTCAAGATAGCGGGCCACCTGGCAGGAATCCCCGTGCTGGCTCACCCGATAAAAGATCCGGGCGATGGAGCCCAGGATCATTTCCCCCATGAGGTGACCCACCTGTTCCTTGATGAGATGAAATTCCGGCAGGCTGATGAGTATAAGAACGGCGTCCCCTCTGTCCGGGTCCTCCAGCAGCCTGGAGAAGGCGCGCTCCAGCCATCTGGCGCTCTGCAGGCCGTAGATCTCATTGCGCAGGATCTCCTGGCTGTTCACGTACTCCTGCAGAACAGGGTCTTCCCTTTGCTCCAGGTCCTGCGGGGCGCCCTGATACAGAATCCTGCCCTCCTCCAGGACCACGATGCGATTGGAGATATAGAACACATCCGGCACGTCGTGACTGACCAGAACCGCTGTGAAGCCGTAGTCCCTCTGATTGCTGGTGATCATGCTCAGCACGCTGTTCTTGCGCACCGGATCGAGGCCGGTGGTGGGCTCGTCGAAGAGCACCGTATCCGGATCGGTCACGATGGCCCGGGCCAGGGCGACCCGCTTCTGCATCCCGCCGGAAAGCTGGGAGGGATACTTGTCCTCCGTGCCCTCCAGATCCAGCACCTGCAACTTGCGGTCCACCCTGTCCCGGATGGTGGACCCGCTCGCCCGGGACCCCTCCTGCAGGGGCAGGGCGATGTTCTCCCGGACGGTCATGGAGTCGAACAGGGCATTGCTCTGGAACATGAAGCTCACCTCCCTGCGGAAACGCTCCCTCTCGGCGCGCTTCATCCGGGAGACGGACCTGCCCCTGTAGAGGATATCTCCGCTATCCGGCTTGAGAAGGCCGATGATCATCTTCAGGGTGACGCTCTTGCCCTCCCCGCTTCTCCCGATCAGAGTGGTGACCTCTCCAGGGTAGATGGTCATGTCCACCCCGTCCAGGACAACCTTGTCCCCGAATCGCTTGGAGACCTTTCTGAATTCAATAAGGGGTGTCCGCATAAGCTAAATCAGGAATGAGGTCAGGACATAGTCGCTGATCAATACCGCCACGCTGGAGGAGACCACCGCCGAGGTCGTGGCCAGGCTCACCCCCTTGGCCCCGTAGCCACCGTGGCGGGTGTGCACGTAAAATCCCTGGTAGCAGCAGATGGTCACCACGAGCAGGCCGAAGACCAAGGCTTTCAAGAATCCGTTCAGGGAATCGCTCAAAAGGACCAGGTAATCCATCTGGGAAAGAAAAATCCCGGAATTGATCTTCAATAGCCCCACACCCGTTATATAGCCCCCCAGAATGCCGATGGCGTCGAACAGGGCGGTCAAGAGCGGAAAGGAGAGGACCGCGGCGGCAATGCGCGGGCTGATCAGGGATCGAATGGGGTTCACGCCCATGGTGAACAAGGCGTCGATCTGCTCGGTGATGCGCATGATCCCGATCTCGGCGGACATGGCCGAACCGGCCCGGGCGATGATCATGATCGCGGTGAGCACCGGACCTAGCTCCCGAAGGAGGGACAGGGCCACAACTCCACCGAGCACCCCTTCGGAGCCGAACTTGGCCAGGCTGTAGTAGCCCTGCAGGCTGAGCACCATTCCGGTGAAGAGCCCGACGACGGATATGAGGAACACCGATTTGGTACCGATGAAAAAGACCTGCTGCACGATCTTGCTGATCTGGAAGGGGTAGTGGAAAATGGACACGAATGCCCGGAGAAAGAAGATAAAGACTCCCCCGAGCTCCTGCAGGGTATTCAGCACCGCGCGGCCCAGGGAGCCCGCCAGATTGCCCGGTATAGTTGCACCCCTTCTCAGCAGATCCATAAGCAGCTTTGTACCCTAAAATCTCAGCTTATGTAAAGCACTCCTGTCCTGAACCATCCGGAACAAGACCGGGACGCCCCGCAACACCAGTAATGAATACATGATTCCGCCTCCCCAGATTGGGCCAGGCCGATCCGCTCCTGCGGGAAAAATCGTCCCCTGCTTGACACACCGGGAAAAGGGAAGTACCTACGAAATCAAACCTAACAGTCCTTGAGGCTGCGCAGACGCAGGCTCAGCGGATATTCACACAACCCTCATTCCCGGGCCGAGCCGGGCACAACCAAGCATGAAAATGCTGCGAGGCGATGGCGGGTGGACGCTGAAGCACGGGCTTCATCCGGGTTTCAGCTGCTGAGACCAGTGGCCCCTGAGGGGCACCACCATAACCACTTGAGTCTCCTCTCGCATGCCGCTATAGTGTTTGATGCTTGGCTCAAGCACGTTGTCGCTTATTGCGGTAAAAACAAAGTGATGGTGATATATGAAACCCAGCTCAAGCGGCCCCGCCTAGCTTCGCTTTTTTGTTGTATACGCTTATTGATTCAGATCCGCATAAAAATATTTTCTGAAGAGTACATTACCCATTTCGAATAGATAGGAAGAAGCCATCACGGGGTTTTTCGAGCGTTTAGGTGGAGGTTCTGCATAATTTTCTTGGCTCCTCCTGTGGGGGAAGCCCGACCGCGACAAGGCCAATGTG
>JAIPDU010000035.1 GCA_021737525.1 Desulfohalobiaceae bacterium
TGTATTCCAAGCGCATCTCCCAGAGCGTGACCTCCATGTCGTAGGAGCGGTGCACGATCCGTCTATGGGAGAGGCTGCGGCAGCCCCAGCCCCTGGAGCGGAGCCAGGAGATGAGCTCCGCGTTGGTCTGTCGCCTTGGGGTGCTGAGAAGGACCTTCCCCCCGGGGGCCAGAACCTGTCTCAGGAAAGTGTGGACCGGTTCCAGAAAACGTTTTTCATACACGATATCCGCGGCGAAGACGAGGGAGAAGCTCCCCGGCTTGAACCCGGGCCGGCGCCAGTCCATCTGGACCGTATCCGGCTCCGGGAGCTTGTTCAGTCGGGCGTTGTGCCGGGTGTAGCCGACCGCGCCCCGTTCCTGGTCCATTCCCACAACCCTTGCAGCCGCGCCGGAGGCGAGGCAGGCGCAAAGCCCCAGGCCGCAGCCCAGATCGAGGCAGCGACGTCCGGCCACTTCCCCGGTGTTTTCCGCGATCCACTCCGCCAAATGGATCGCCGCGGGCCAGAGCTCGACCCAGTAGGGGATGCGCTCGTCCTCCCCGAGATCCCCCTGCCCCATGCCCTCCCACAGGGATTCCAGGTCTCCGGGTCTGTGCAGGGCGTAGGTTGCTGTGTTGATCGTTACTTCGAGTGGCATCACGGACTCTCGCTCCTCCGGGGAATGGGGCCTTGATCCGGGCCTTGTTTCCGGATAGCGCTCCGGCTCCGGCGCGGTCCGGAGCAGTTTCGCCCCGGCTTTCCGTGAGCGGGGATTTTTCCTGGTTGTCGGCTTGACAAAGGAAAATGCGCCCTCGTACTATCAGCCCGCTATAGGGCGATGTCTGTCTCGCCCCGGGGCAGGTCTTCCCGATTATCCGAAGCGGACAGAAGATTAACGGATTATATCACCACATTTTTGTTTCTATTGTAACTATTCACCAACTCCCTGATCAGGATAAGCCTACCTCGGGTAGGCTTACGGTTCCGCAAGGTGGTAAACGGTTACTTTCTATTTTCGAAAAAAAAACGATAGCTCGTTTCCGGAGGGAAACTAGCTCCTCTGCGCTTGAAAGGCAAACGCCTTTACGAAGCGGTTTCAGCAAGGGAGAACAGGGGTGGGCCTGAAGCAGCCACCTGCCAAGCCGGATATGGAGCCGTTATGAATGCGAACAACGGGATGCAGCGGCACGAGACAGCGCAGGTCATTCTCTGGGAGGCGAACGAGCTGTTCTACAGCCAGGGGTACGAAAAGACTTCCATGCGGGAGATAGCGGAGCGCGTGGGAATCAGCAAGGCGGCGATGTACCATCATTTCGAGAACAAGGAGGAGATCCTGTACACCTTGTGTACTCTGGGCGGGGAAATGATGGACGAGAGCATGCAGGGGGCCATTTCCAGAAACGAGGGATCCGGGGCCCCGATCCGGGAGCAGTTGACGGATATCCTTTTCGACTATACCACGACCTATCTGCAGCACAACAAGAACTTCAACAAGATCCTGCTCCACGACATCGAATCCCTGCCTGAGGAAAAAAAGCGCGTGATCAAGGGCTACGAGAAGGTGAACGTGCATCGCCTTCAGAATTACCTGAAGCGGATGATGGAGAGGGGGTACATGCGCCCCTGCGAGCTGACCACTCTCACCTTCACTGTCTTCGCCTCAGTGCACTGGCTCTACTTCTGGTACGATCCCGAGGGAAGCCTCAGCTTGCGCAGCGTGGTGGAGAATATCGTGGATGCGTTCTGGAACGGGCTCAAGCCCGTCCATGGTTAGTTCCCCTCATGTCCGCCTCACCGGCCCGACCCGGGGAGCCGCCGGGGAGCTAGGAACTGCGGAAGATTCGGGAGATTCGTCCTATGTCCGTTTCAGGCGCCCTTTCCGGGATGAAGGTGGTCGATCTGTCCCGTCTATTTCCCGGCCCCTACTGCTCCATGATCCTTGCCGACCACGGCGCCCGCGTGATTGCCGTGGAGGACAAGCGTTTCCGCGAGGATCTCTTCCTTCGCGATCTGTTCCGGAACAAGGAGCACGTGCAGCTCAATCTCAAGACGCGGCAGGGCCGGGAGATCTTTTTTTCCCTGGTCCGGGACGCGGATGTTCTTCTGGAGGGGTTCCGACCGGGAGTGGTGGACAAGCTGGGTGTTGACTACGCCACTGTCTCCGGCCTCAATCCGGGGATTGTCTATTGCTCCCTGAGCGGTTACGGCCAGACAGGCCCCTATGCGGGCAGGGCGGGACACGACGCGAACTATCTGGCCCTGAGCGGCCTGCTGGACCTGGTGGGCCCGGAAAAAGGGCCGCCCTGCATCCCCGGGTTCCAGGCGGCGGATATCGCGGGCGGGCTCCACGCGGCCACGGGTATCCTCATGGCTCTCTGGCACAGGGAGCGGACCGGAGAGGGCCAGTACCTGGACATCTCCATCGCGGACTGCGCCATGAGCCTGGCCCCGGCGCTGATGCACCTGTATCGGAACGATCCCGATTCGGTGCAGCGCGGCAGGAGTCTTTTCTCTCACAAGTTCGCCTGCTACAACATCTATGCCACCGCGGACGAGCGCTATATAGCGGTGGGAGCCCTGGAGCGGCCCTTCTGGGAGCGGCTCTGCCGGGCCTTGGGGCTGCCGGAATACATCCCTCTGCAGTACGACGAGTCCAGGCGGGTGGAGATCATTCAGGCGGTGACCGACGTCTTCGCCTCCCGGGAGCTCTCTTTCTGGGAACAGGAGCTCTCGGGTCTGGATGCCTGTTGCGAGCCGGTCCTCACCCTGTCCGAAGCCCTGGAGTCCACCCTCTTCCGGGAGCGGGGCATGGTGCGCCCCACGGACGGCGAAGCGACAGACACGCCCGGCCTGGGAGTCCCTGTGGGAATGAGCCGCACTCCGGGGGGAGTGCGGCGCGAGGAGACGGAATTCGGCCGGGACACGGAGTCCCTGCTCCGGGAGCTCGGGTACGGGGAGGGGGACATTGGCCGGCTCAGGGAGGAGGATGTCATCTAAGGGGCCTGCCTTCCAAAGGGACCTTCCCCGCTAATGAAGTCAAGCGGCCGCTGCCTTGCGGGTGGTAGCGGCCCAGGGACGCCACAATGGAACACAGCTTCTCTCAGGTTGCGATCGTGACCAAGGAGCGCCACGATCAGGCTCGGGAACTGGGCGATCATATCGGGCGCTGGCTCACCGAGCGGGGGGTGGGGGTCCAGATCCTCGCCAATGAGCAGAACAGAGCGCTCCTTCCCCTGGAAGGGGCGCCCCCGGATCTGATCCTGGTCCTGGGCGGGGACGGCACGGTCCTGAGTGTTGCGCGCAAGCTGGACCAGGGTCCGGATGTGCCGCTGCTCGGGCTCAATCTGGGGCAAATCGGCTTCCTGACCGAGCTTTCCCCCGAGGGCTGGAGGGAGGGGCTGGCCCATGTTCTCGAAGGCGGATTCTCCCTCTTCGCCAAGGTCATCCTGCAATACAACGTTCAGCGCGAGGGGAGGACCATGGAGCGGGGCAAGGTGGTCAATGACCTTGTCGTGGGCCGCTCCGGGCTGGCCCGGCTCATTGGGCTCAGGATGTGGTGCAATGCGGAAGAGCTGGGCCGGATACGGGCGGACGGGATGATCGTCTCCACGCCCATCGGATCCACGGCCTACGCGGTCGCCGCGGGAGGGGCCCTGGTCAGCCCGGACCTCCGCGCCATGGAGTTGTGTCCGGTGAGTCCTTTCATGAGCTGTTTCCGCCCCTTGATCCTGGGCAGCGGAAACACGGTGACCATCGAGGTGGACGGCCCCTCGGGCGAGGCCCTGCTCACCCTGGACGGTCAGGCCGGAAACCGCTTGGAGTCCGGGGATCGCGTGGTGATCAGCGAGGCCGAGAGGCCGCTGCGGTTCGTCCAGCCCAGTGGGAACAGCTATATTCAGAAATTGAGGAATAAAGGGTACCTTGGATGAGGTATACACGTCTGTTGAATGGGGGAAAGCGGGGGATCATCCGTGTTGCCCTCGTCCTGCTGGTTCTTTGTCTTTTGTGGGGCTGTCAACCCGGGCCGCCTCCCAAGGGGCTGGAGCCCCTGGCTCCGGAGCGGGCCGAGAAGGTTGCCCAGAGCATGGCCCCCGCGGAACAGGGCCTGGAGAACTGGAGCGAGCTGCGGCCGGGATTGAAAGGGAGCCTGGAATACGTGCGGAGTAAGCGGGAGCAAGGGGCGGCGCCGACGAAAGTCTATGGAAGGAGCATCCCCTGGGGCGAGCTGGAAAGGACCCTGGAGCGGATGCTCGAGCTGCTTCCCCGCCTGGAGCGCGAGGGCCCTTCGCTGCTGGGTCGGCATTTCCGGTTCTACCGGCTGCGGCCTGACCCCTTGTTTACCGGATACTTCGAGCCCACCCTGCGGGCGAGCCTGACCAAGCGCCCCGGATACGACGTGCCCATCTACGGCGTGCCCGAGGATCTCCAGGTCGCGGACCTGGGGCGTTTTCACCCCCGCTGGGAGGGAGAGAGCCTGGTCTATCGCATCGAAGAGGGCCGGATCGAGCCCTATTTCAGCAGGGAGGCGATCCGGGAGAACGGGGATTTCCGCGACAAGGCCCCTGTCCTGGCCTGGGCCAAGGACAGGGTGGAAGTCTTCATCCTCCAGATTCAGGGCTCCGGCAAGCTCAAGCTCCCGGACGGCCGGATCGTGCATGTGGGATACGCGGCCAAGAACGGGCGCCCCTATCGTTCCCTGGGGCGGATCCTGGGGGAGAGGGGGTATCTTGATTCCTCCAGCCTGGACATGTGGAGCATTTCCCGTTTCCTGGAGGACAATCCCGACATGCTCCCGGAAGTCCTGGACGTCAATCCCAGCTTCGTCTTTTTTCAGCTCCGGGAGGACGGTCCCTTCGGGGCCATGAACAAGAAGCTGACCCCCATGGCCAGTCTGGCCACGGATCCCTCGGTCATCCCCCTGGGCACCCCCCTGGTCTATCAGGTCCGCTTGCCAGAGCGGGACGCAGAGGATACACTGCCCATTACCGGTCTGGGAATGGCTCAGGATGTGGGTGGGGCAATCACCAACCACCATGTGGACCTTTTCTGTGGCTCGAGTGACGAGGCCAAATACAGGGCGGGACACTTGAAGGACAAGGGCAGCGTCTATCTGCTGCTCGCACGCTGAGCCCGGGGATTCTCAAGGTTCAAGGATCAAAGTTCAAGGTTCATGTTCAAGGAGCGGTGCATGTCGCGGTACGAGGCGGTGATCGGCCTGGAAGTCCACGCCCAGCTCAAGACCCGGTCCAAGTTGTTCTGCGCCT
Organism: Desulfohalobiaceae bacterium; assembly: GCA_021737525.1. Lineage (GTDB taxonomy): Bacteria > Desulfobacterota > Desulfovibrionia > Desulfovibrionales > Desulfothermaceae > JAIPDU01. The sequence continues at coordinate 5,244 of JAIPDU010000035.1, forward strand.
GTTCCACCGGTTTCGGAGAGGCGCCCAATACGAACACCTGCCCTGTGTGCGCCGGAATGCCCGGGGCATTGCCCGTGGTGAACAAGAGGGCGGTGGAGTTCGGGGTGAAGCTGGCTCAGGCCCTGGATTGCCGGGTTAAGGACAACTCCGTGTTCGCCCGCAAGAACTATTTCTACCCCGATCTGCCCAAGGGGTATCAGATCTCGCAGTACGAGCACCCCCTGGCCGAGGAGGGCAGGCTGGAGGTCCCAGTGAACGGGGACAATCAAGAGGTCCGGATCATTCGTATCCATATGGAGGACGATGCGGGCAAGTCCATCCACGGGGCGGAGAACACGAGCTATGTGGATCTGAACCGCACCGGCGTGCCCCTGCTGGAGATCGTCAGCGGTCCGGACATCTATTCCCCGGACCAGGCGGTGGCCTATTTGAAGGCCCTTCGGAATATCCTGATCTATCTGGATATCTGTCAGGGGAGCATGCAGGAGGGCAATTTCCGCTGCGACGCCAACGTCTCGGTCCGGCCCAGGGGACGCCCGGAATACGGCACCCGGACCGAGGTCAAGAACATGAACTCCTTCCGCTTCGTGCACAAGGCCCTGTCCTACGAGATCGACCGCCAGATCGACCTTCTGGAGGACGGGGAGGAGGTGGTGCAGGAGACGCTGCTCTTCGACGAGGCCAGCGGGGAGACCAGGTCCATGCGGGGCAAGGAGGAGGCCCACGACTACCGCTATTTCCCGGATCCGGACCTCGTGCCCCTGACCATCCCCGAGAGGGAGCGCCAAAAGTGGGCTCGGGAGCTGCCCGAGCTTCCGCTGAGCCGGTGGCGGCGATTTATCCGGGACTACGCCCTGTCCGAGGAGCTGGCGGACACCCTGACCGGGGACCGATCCCTGGCGGACTATTTCGAGCGGGCTGCGGCTTGTTTCGACGAGCCCAGGACCGTGGCCAACTGGATGACTTCCGAGATGCTCCGGGAGCTCAACGAGCGGGACATTTCCGCTGCACAGAGCCCCTTTGCCCCGGAGCAGCTGGCGGAGCTCCTTGGCCTGGTCCGTCAGGAGAAGATCAGCACCAAGATCGCCAAGCAGATATTCCCCGAGGTCTTCGCCCACGGACTGGACCCCGAGTCTTTCGTCCAGGAAAAGGGCTATGTCCAGATCACGGATGAATCGCGGCTGGAGGAGGTCGTGCGCGAGGTCCTGGCGGAGAACCCCGACGAGGTGGCCTCCTACAAACAGGGGAAGAAGAAGTTGATGAGCTTCTTCATGGGCCAGGTCATGAAGAAGACCAAGGGCCAGGCCAATCCCAAGCTGGTGGATCAGCTGCTTCGCTCCGGGCTGGAGGGCTGAGGCGCTTTTCCCGCTCGGCGCTATCCGCGAAGGATTACCTCCAATCTCTGATCTCTGGCCGGGGAGCCCCGGACCGAAGACAGCATACGGAACAAGGCTATGAAACGACACATTCGATATTCCCGTGAAGACGCAAGCCTCCTTCTGCTGGACCAGCGCCGGCTCCCCGCGGAGGAGAAGTGGTTCGTCTGCCGCAGGGTCCGCGATGTGGAGCAGGCACTTTGGGAGATGGTCGTCCGCGGAGCCCCGGCTCTCGGAGTCGTGGCCGGATACGGCTGTTGCCTGGCAGCCGCGACAACGGACGAAACGGATCCGCAGTGGCGGGAACAGTTGGAGGAGAAGATGAGCCGGATCGCCGGGGCCAGGCCCACGGCGGTGAATCCGGAGTATGTCGTGGAGAGGATGCGCCGGGCCTGGGCCACGGATCTGGAGATCGAGCTGGACGATCTGAGGTGGATGTGGGACCGTCTCGCGGCCGAGATCCACAGTGAGGACATCGCCGCGAACAAGGCCATGGGCCGGAACGGGCTGGAGCTCCTCTGGGACGGCTGCAGCGTGTTGACCCATTGCAATGCCGGAGCCCTGGCCACGGGGGGCTACGGCACGGCCCTGGGCGTGGTCCGGGCGGCCAAGAGCGCTGGTTGGAATGTACGCGTGGTTGCCGGAGAGACGCGGCCCTTTCTGCAGGGGGCGCGGCTCACCGCATACGAGCTGTGGCAGGACGATATCGACGTGCGGGTGGCCTGCGACAACGCGGCGGCCGTGCTCATGCAGCGGGGCGAGGTGGACGCGGTCCTGGTGGGAGCGGATCGTATCGCCGCAAACGGGGACACGGCCAACAAGATCGGGACCTACAACCTGGCCCTGCTCGCTTCCTGGCACAAGCTCCCTTTCTATGTGGCCGCGCCGAGCTCGACCTTCGATCTGGACACCGCCTCGGGGGAGGACATCCCCATCGAAACCCGGCCCGAGCACGAGGTGACCCAAATGGCCGGCACGCGGATCACTCCGCGCGGAGTGCCGGTGTACAACTATGCCTTCGACGTTACCCCGGCGGGTTTGATCAGCGCGTTCATCACGGAGAAGGGGCTGATCCGACCCCCATCTCGGGAGACGATTCGCTCGGTCCTGGAGTAGGGTCCCTTTTCGGCGGGGAAGGCGTTTTCTTTTTTTCCGGATTCGGCCCGGGCCGTGAAATCTCTCAGCCTGGGCCGCGCTTTTTCCGAGCTTCCCGACCTCTGTTTGAGGGTGGCTCAAGTCCGTCAGCGGGCTGCAGAATTATTGCCCTTCTTCTCCGGACAGGGGAAGAAGGCCGGCTCTGGCCCTCTGCGGATGGTTCCCTCCGCAGAGGGGCAGAGCCGGAAGGGAGCCGACAGCGTATGTTGCCGCTAGTCGCTTTGCTGGGACGGACCAATGTGGGCAAGTCCACCCTGTTCAACAGGCTCTTGGGGAGCAGGAAGTCCCTGACCCACGATCATCCCGGAGTGACCCGGGATCGGATCTACGGGGTCGCGGAGAGGGCCCCCTGTCCCTTTGCCCTTGTGGATACAGGAGGACTGTATCTCGACTCAGCGGAGCGGATGGAGGAGGCGATCTTCCAGCAGGCCCGGGAGGCGCTGGAGGAGGCCCATTTCCTCGTTCTCGTCGTGGACGGTCGCGAAGGGCTCACCGAATTGGACAGGGAGCTGGCGGACTACTTGCGCAGGACCCGGAAGCCGGTCCGGGTCGCGGTGAACAAGGTGGACGGCGCCGAGCTGGAGGAGAGACTCCTCCCGGAATTCCACGCGCTGGGCTTGGATGTCCGCGCGGTCTCCGCGGAGCACGGCTACGGGATCCACGCTTTCCTGGAGGAGCTCTGCCGGGACCTGCCCCCCGCACCGGAGGAGGCGCCGGTGCAGGAGGGCCTGAAGCTGGCTTTGCTGGGCCGTCCCAATGCGGGCAAGTCGTCCCTGATCAATGCCTTTGTCGGGGAGAAACGGCTGATCGTGGATTCCGAATCCGGAACGACCAGGGACAGCGTGGACGTTGCCCTGGAGCGGGGGGACAAGCGCTACGTCTTCATTGATACCGCCGGCGTGCGGCGGAAGAGCAAGGTCCGCAAGTCCCTGGAGCGGGTCAGTGTGCTGCGAGCCCTCAAGTCGAGCAACCGGGCGGATGTGAGCATTCTGCTTCTGGATGCCCTTCAGGGGGTCACCGTCCAGGACAAGAAGATCCTGGACTATCTGAGCGGGGAGAAGGTTCCCCTTATAGTCGCGGTGAACAAGATCGATCTCGTTCCCAAGGCCAAGCTGGGCCAGGTCAAGAAATTCTTCCAGTGGGAGATGAGCTTCTGTCCGCATGTGCCCCTGATTTACACCTCCAGTGTGAGCAAGAGCGGGCTGGGAGGCATCCTTCCCCTGGCGGAAAAGCTATGGGCCCAGTACAGCAAGCGGGTGAGCACCGGGGAGCTGAACAGGTGCCTGCAGGCGATCCTGGAGCGCCATCAGCCCCCCATGGCGGGCAATCGGCGCCCCAAATTCTATTACATGACGCAGCCCGAGGTGGCGCCCCCCACTTTCGTGTTCTTCCTCAACGATCACCGCCTGATCGGCAGGCAGTACACCCGCTATCTGGAAAAGCAGCTGCGCAAATTCTTCAAGCTGGAGATAACCCCTGTTCGTCTCGTCTTTCGAACAAGTCGGGGATAGGGAGCCGTCTTTCCCGGGGCGGGGCAATATTTCGCAACAACGGCGAAGGGGACGATCAATTAGGGACTCTGTTCTTTGTCTTGGCATCCAGAAGGAGGAGATTGGATGGTTCAGCAGGGAAGAAAGATCTGGTTCGATGGCCGCTTGATCCCGTGGGAGGAAGCCACCGTTCATGTCATGACCCATACGCTGCACTACGGAGACGGAATCTTCGAGGGCATCCGCTGCTATCACTGCTCGGACGGGTCCTCGGCTGTCTTTCGTCTGCAGGAGCACGTGGAGCGCCTGTTCAATTCGGCAAAGATCCTGCAGATTGAGATTCCCTTTACCAGCGAGGAGGTTTCCTCCGCCATCCTGGAGACCCTGAAGGCCAACAACCTCAGGGAGGGATACGTCCGCCCCCTGGCCTTCACCGGCGAGGGGGGGAAGGGGGTAAGCCCCGGCAACGCGCCGGTGCACTTGATGATCGCAGTCTGGCCCTGGGGGGCCTATCTGGGGGACGAGGGCCTGACCAAGGGAATCCGGGTCAAGACCTCGAGTTACGCGCGCCATCACGTCAACGTCATGATGACCAAGTCCAAGATCTGCGGCAATTACGTGAATTCCGTCCTGGCCAAGCGGGAGGCCCTGGAGGACGGATACGACGAGGCGCTGCTGCTGGACACGGACGGCTATGTGGCGGAGGCGACGGGCGAGAATCTGTTCATGGTGCGCAACAGCGTCCTGACCACGCCCCCGGGGGACTCCATTCTGCTTGGGATCACCCGGGACGCGTTGATTACCTTGGCCCGGGACATGGGATACGAGGTCCGGGAAGAGCGCATCACCCGGGACGCGGTGTATACGGCTGACGAGGCCTTCTTTACCGGGACCGCCGCGGAAGTCACCCCCATTCGGGAGCTGGACAGGCGAACCATCGGTCAGGGCGAGGCCGGACCGGTGACCAAGCTCCTGCAGCAGGAGTTCTTCCGGGTGGTGCTCGGGGACAATCTGAAATACGCGGGATGGCTGGAGCATTTCGATCTCTAGCCAGTGATTGGACGGAAACTTGCCCACCTACTTCGTCGCTTCAAAAAGAAGAAGTGAATCTCGATCCGGGCGGGAGGCGACGCAAAGCGGGAGCGTATGGACAACAGGCATCTCACCAACCTCTACAGGCCGCGGACCTTTGCCCAGGTCCTGGGGCAGGAGGCCCTGTGCCGGATCCTGTCCCGGGCCGCGGAG